>JAYWHK010000021.1:0-5109 GCA_043777755.1 Saprospiraceae bacterium | reverse complement strand
AATACTGTTTCTTGCATAATTTTTTTCGTTTGATAACTCAAAATTACGCTTTTTTTATGATTTCGTTGCACTTACATTTTTCGTGCCGCTCAACAGTGGTATTAAACCTTAATTCCCAAAATTCTGATTAACATTGGAACAGCAGGAGTAAAAAAAGTAAAACCGATAGTTGGTATTTTTTTATTTCAATTTAAAGAAACTTTTTACCACTTTCTTTTGTATATATGTTTGAAATTGCGACTTAGCAAAATCCTTTTTTTTACAAAAAATAAAAAACAACTGTTTGAGCGAAATTAATTTAACTTTTGACGACGTTGATTTGTTGGAATTGTTGGGTGAAAACAACGTCAAATTGAATCTTCTCCGTAACGCATTTCCGAATGTGACTTTTACGGCTCGGGGCAATGTCCTAAAATTGAGTGGCGATAAAAAAGAAGCTCAAAATGCCAAAGCAAAGTTTGAGCTGATGATACGAATGTTGAAAGAGCATAAAAAATTGCCTTTTCAAAGCATTGAAGATATGTTGAAAGGCGAAAACCCTTTTGATGTCCGTATTCCTGACTCGAATCCTGACGCTACGATTGTGTATGGTCGTGATGGAAAACCTATCAAAGCAAAGACGCACAACCAGAAAAAACTGGTCGATGCTGTCGATAACAATGATATTGTGTTCGCAATTGGTCCCGCAGGAACAGGCAAAACTTACGTTGCTGTTGCGTTGGCGGTTCGTGCTTTGAAAAATAAATTGGTTAAAAAAATTATTTTGACTCGTCCTGCCGTCGAAGCGGGCGAGAATCTTGGTTTTTTGCCTGGCGATTTGAAGGAAAAAATTGACCCTTATCTTCGTCCTTTGTACGATGCGCTCGACGACCTTTTTCCTTCTGAAAAATTAGCTTTTTTTCAAGAAAATCGCACCATCGAAATTGCGCCTTTGGCGTATATGCGTGGTCGCACCTTGGACAACGCTTTTATTATTTTAGATGAAGCACAAAATGCAACGCCTTTGCAGTTGAAAATGTTTTTGACCCGTTTAGGGCCTTCGGCGAAGTGCATTATTACGGGCGATTTGTCGCAAATCGACTTGCCTGGACACCATAAATCAGGTCTGAAACAAGCGATTGAGCTTTTTAGCAACATTGACGGCATTGCTGTGACGCATCTTAATATTGAAGATGTGGTTCGTCACCGTTTGGTGAAAGAAATTCTCCGTGCGTATGATCGTGCAGAAGTGGAAGAAGCTAAACGCAAAGAAGCACAGAGAAAAGCAAGAGAGCAAAATTCAGTGAACAATGAACAACGAACAGTGAACAATTCCAACTCGGGAAATAGTGAACAACGCACAGCGGACAATACCAATGCAAGCCAGTTTATTACGAACAACGAAACAACGATTGTGAACGACGATAAGCATATCACGAATCATTAATCGCTATGGCTACGACTTGGTATAACGGAAAAATCGTCAGAATAACAGACGAAACGCCAACAGTGAAGCGTTTTTATGTGGAATTGCAAGATGTTGAAAATTTTGATTTTCGAGCTGGTCAGTTCGTGACGATGGATTTGCCTATTGGCGAGAAAAGATTGCAGCGTTGGCGGAGTTATTCGATTGCGAGTGCGCCAGCAGGTAATCTGATGTTGGAATTTTGCATTGGACGTTTGGAAGGAGGATTGGGAACGACTTACCTTTTTGATGAAGCAACCATTGGCACTTTGCTAAAATTCAAAGGGCCAGACGGAAACTTTTGCCTTGCTGAAAAACAGGAAAATGATGTGGTAATGATTTGTACGGGAACGGGCGTTGCGCCATTTCGCAGTATGTTGCAAGGTTTTTTTTTAGAAAAAGAAAAAAAAATGCCTAATTTTCATTTGATTTTTGGTTGTCGCTACGAAAAAGACATTTTGTACCGCCAAGAATTAGAAGATTTGGCACAACATTTCCCAAATTTCATGTATGACATTGCGCTTTCAAGAGAAAAATTAGAAAATATCCACCACGGTTATGTACACGATATTTATTTGAAAAAATATGAAAACAAGCATCAAAATGTGCAATTTATGCTGTGTGGTTGGAGTGCGATGATTGACGAAGCAGTGGCAAATTTGCTGATAAAAATGGGTTGTGAAAAACCGCAAGTTAAATATGAGTTGTATGGATAAAAGTACGAGGTATGATGTAATTATGTACGATGTGCAAATATTTTTTTACACATCGTACATATCACTTCGTACATATACACGTCGGAAAGTGGTTTTGGGATTTTGCATTTATGCAAAACATTGAACACCAAGCGTTTGCAATATCTTTAATATCTAATAACCAATACCCGTTGTGTATATTACTTAAAACTTCGTCATGTCCGCAAATTGCTTTACACGAGCTTTAATATCTGAATTTTTCAATTTTTTCAATGCTGTAATGCTAAATTCTTCTACACAAAAAGAAGCCATTGCAGAACCATGAACAATTGCTTTTTTCATATTTTTGAATGAAATATCGCCTGTTTTTGCCAAATAACCAATAAATCCACCTGCAAAAGTATCGCCTGCACCCGTAGG
Source organism: Saprospiraceae bacterium (assembly GCA_043777755.1). GTDB lineage: Bacteria > Bacteroidota > Bacteroidia > Chitinophagales > Saprospiraceae > CANHEE01. Next base: position 2,550 of record JAYWHK010000021.1, on the reverse strand, counting down.
GTCAGTTACTTGTGGCAACAATAAGGCTGGACAAGAGAACATCTGACCTTCGCCAAAAAGCATTGCACCATGTTCACCTTTTTTGATGATTAAGAATTTTGGACCCATTTCGCTCAAAATTTTATTCGCTGCTTTGAGCAAAGAAAATTCACCTGACAATTGGCGAGCTTCTTCATCGTTGATGGTCAAAACATCAACACGTTTCAAGACTTTTTTCAAATCGTCCATGGCGATGTCCATCCAAAAATTCATCGTATCTAAAACGACCAACTTAGGTTTGCTGGTCAATTGATCCAATACCTGCATTTGGATTGTTGGTGTCAAATTACCCAACATGATGTATTCTGAATTTTTGTAACTGTCTGGCAAAATTGGATTAAAATCCGCCAAAACGTTCAATTGTGTGTCTAAAGTATCACGACCGTTCATATTGTCGTGGTAACGACCTGCCCAAAAGAAAGATTTTTCACCTTTTTTGATTTGCAAACCATCAAGATTTACACCACGCTTTTCCAAATACGTCAGTTCACGTTTTGGAAAATCATCACCAATCACTGCGGAAAGGTTGATGTCCTTAGTAAAATAAGAAGCTGCAATAGAAATATAGGTACAAGCACCACCAACTACTTTTTTAGCATGACCGTAAGGGGTCTGAATATCGTCAAAAGCTACTGTTCCAACTGTTAATAAACTCATTATCAATGATTTTTATAAATAATAAAAAATAAATATTTCAATTTTGGCTGCAAAGGTAACAATTCCCTTGGAATTTCTACACTGAATAACGATAGCTATCCAATTTTATCAAAATAGCCATCATCGCAGTAAATCCTAAAAGGGAAGAACCGCCTTTGCTGATAAAAGGCAATGGGATTCCAATAATGGGAAAAAGCCCCATGGTCATACCAATATTTATCAAAAAGTGCGTAAAAATAATACCTGCAACGCAGTACGCATAATAGCGAGAGAAATTCGAGCGTTGGCGTTCTGCCAAATCTATAATACGGTATAAAAGTAAGAAAAATAAAATAATCACTGTGACGCTTCCTATAAAACCTTGTTCTTCGCCAACGGTGCAGAAAATAAAATCCGTTGATTGCTCTGGTACATAGTTCAATTTGGTCATAGTTCCTTCCAAAAAACCTTTGCCAGCAATACCGCCACCGCCAATCGCAATGGTAGATTGCAAAACGTTGTACAACTCTCCCCTTGGGTCACATTCATTGGGTTTTAACCAAACTTTGATACGCAAACTTTGATGTGCTTGCATCACACTGCTTGTAACATAATTGGTTGAAAATGAGAAAGCACAACACAACAAAAGCCCAAACAATATTGGCGAAGCTGCTCGAAATTTGATATTTTTCAATTGCCAATAACCCAAACCTACACAAGCTGCCAACGAAAGTCCCCAAACATACCAACCTGCATTGTTATAGACACACAAGGCAACAACCGCCAGCCAAACGGCGAAACCTCCAAAATTTAACAAACGTCGCAAACGAAATTGCCAAATAAATAAGCCAAAACAAGCCAAAATCAAGATTAAACTAACATGAAATGGCTCAAAAATGTAAGTAGTAATGAATAAACCAGCCATGAGAATGGCTAAGATATAAGGCGCAGGAGAGAAGCCTTCTCTAAACAAAAGCATCGTAAAAGACATAAAAACCAATGCTGAACCAGCATCAGGCTGCAACATAATCAGCATCATTGGAAAAATAAAAATACCAATTGCTATCACTTGCGATTGTAGGTTTTGCAGTCGTGTAGTTGAGCTACTCATGTAACTACTCAATGCCAATGCTGTTCCTAATTTTCCCAATTCGGCAGGTTGAAAAGAGAAACCACCAAAAGCAAACCATGCCCGTTGTCCATTAATTTCTGTTCCTAAAAATGGTACTAAAAGCAAACATATCATTCCTATTATATAGATCAAATACGCAAAAGTTCGCCAAACTGTCCAATCTACGACTTGTATTATCAAAAAAGCAAGCGTACAAATGCCTATCCAAATCGTTTGTTTTCCAATTTGCGTATTGAACATAAAATCACCCAACTCTTGTGGATAACCTGTATTCCCATAACCAACAGAATAAATCATCAACCAACCAATGAACACCAACGCCATGAAAATAGCTGCCGTGACCCAATCTACGGTATTGACTTCTTTTTGATTTACTGCCATAATTTTACTTTTTTTGCAAAGGTACTATTTTTTGCAAAAAAAAGTAACTGTTTAGCGTTGAAAAAAATCGAAGATTTTTATTTTTACCACAGAGAAACGGAGGTCACGGAGGCAAAAAAATTAGCCTCAGGCTAATTTTTTTGCTAAACTCCGTGTTCTCTGTTTCTCCGTGGTGAAAAATTGCAAAAGTGATAAATAGTTACAAAAAAATATCAAATCGTCAAATTTTTCACATAATTAGTAATACTTTATACTCATCTGCGTTAGGTTTTACCCTTTTGGTAAAAGTGGATTTTAGAGAATCTACAGCACTTTGTCATCTTTGAGCGATAGCGAAAAGAACTCGAACTAAGTGTTTGCAA
>JAYWHK010000020.1:0-14598 GCA_043777755.1 Saprospiraceae bacterium | reverse complement strand
CTGCTTACAAAAAGCAAATCAGGCTGATATACATTCTTTTCGCTCAAATAAACATCAAATGGAGCTGTATACATTTCTCCTAAGTCATGTTGCTGAATAAAATTTCCTAAAAGCAACGTAAGTTTAAAACTTAGTTGTTGATGAGATTTGATTGGTGATGGCATTTCTATGATTTTTCCTTCAATTAACTGATAGTTTGCTCCTTCGGGTAGAGCTTGATATTGCTCTAACACGCTAATTTGTTCTGCGATTGCTGCTGCTACCATAATTTTATATTTTTTACAAAAATAATATTTTTTTATCGAATTTGCAAGTAAAAAGCTATATCAAAACGTTTTTTCTAAGTATTTTCTTTTTATTTTTTGAAAAAAAGAATAACCTTTTTGTACGCTTTCTATCATTTGAAAATTGTATATATCATAGCCACCATTGTTATCGAAGCTAAATACGGCACTCGAATCGTACATAAATTCCATGTCTTTTATTTTGCCGTTTTTATCTAAAATTACAAAATAAGGCAACGGATAATTGCGACCAAGCGTACTTTCACAAACATCTCCTGCATTGGCAAGAATCTGAAAATCTACCTTTTGACGATGTAATTTTTGATGTATTTCTACTTCCATCGCATCAGATAACATTGCAACATTTACATTTGGAAATGCTTTTGAAATGCTATCCAAATCGTGAAACATAGGTTCTAAAAACGCATTGGAATAACCAGTATGCACGCCAATAATAGTCGTTTTTCCTAAAAATGCCTTTGTGTCAAAACTCTTTTTATCAATATCATTTCCTGTAATACCTGGAAAAAATTGTTGATTGATTTTTAAAAAATCTGTTTGCGCAGCAACGTATTTTCGCTTTATGATTTCAATTGCTTCTTGTTTTTGCACATCGCTTTTTACTACACTGCTATCAAAATAACATTTTACAAACTCTGCTTTGATGCCTAAATTGTCTGCAAAAAAAGTAAAAGGTGTTGTTTTTACGACTTTATCCAAGCCATCACCAAGATTTTTGAAATAATCACCTTTTTTATTTGTATATTTCGATGAAGGCTGTGCTAAGACCAAAACCAAAGTATCTTTTTGGGCAAAAAGGGAAATTTGACAAAAAAGTAAAAGAAAGAGAAGCGTTTTTTTCATCTTTTTTCGTAAAACTTAGGTATGTTTAAGATTAAAACGAAGTTTTAATAAAATTAGTGAAATTAGATTTAATTCTCACATCACGATTAGTGAAATTCGTTTAATTAGATAAAATTCGTGGTTAAACAAAATACGCTAAGTTATTACCAATTTTAATTAAAACTAAACGCCCGTTGGTATATACAAATTGCCATTTAACACTTCTCTTGAGATAACTATTTTTTGTACTTCGGAAGTCCCTTCATAAATCTGCGTAATTTTAGCATCACGCATCAAACGCTCAACATGGTATTCTTTCACAAAACCGTAACCACCGTGAATTTGTACAGCTTCTACGGTATGTTTCATGGCTGCATCTGAGGCAAAAAGTTTTGCCATTGCAGCTGCACAATCAAAGTTTATATGTTGGTCTTTCATCCAAGCAGCACGATAAACCATCAGTTTTGATGCTTCAATATCTGTTGCCATATCTGCCAATTTGAAAGCAATTGCTTGGTGTTTGCTGATTTCTTTACCAAAAGCCTTGCGCTCTTTTGAATACGCCAAAGCCAATTCGTAAGCACCGCCAGCAATTCCCAAAGCCTGCGCAGCAATACCAATGCGTCCGCCAGAAAGCGTTTGCATCGCAAATTTAAACCCAAAACCTTCTACACCAATTCTATTTGTTTTAGGTACTTTTACATCTGTGTACATAATTGTATGCGTATCAGATGAACGAATACCCAATTTGTCTTCTTTTGCGCCAATCACAACGCCTTCTTGGTCAGCTTCTACAATCAAACAATTGATGCCTCTATGTCCAGCTGCAACATCTGTTTGCGCCATTACCAAGTGCAATTTTGAAGTACCACCATTGGTAATCCAATTTTTTGTACCATTTAAAAGGTAATAATCGCCCATATCGACAGCCGTTGTTTGTTGGCTTGTCGCATCACTTCCAGCTTCTGGCTCAGAAAGACAGAAAGAGCCAATCCATTCACCGCTGGTCAATTTTGGTAGATATTTGCGTTTTTGCTCCTCTGTTCCGTGCTTTTCAATGCCCCAGCAAACCAAAGAATTGTTCACGGATATAATCACCGAACAAGAATTGTCTATTTTTGAGATTTCTTCCATTGCCAAAACATAAGAAATGGTATCCATTCCGCCGCCGCCGTATTCTGGCGAAACCATCATGCCCAAAAAGCCCAATTCTCCCATCATTCGGACTTGTTCCGTAGGATATTTCATGTGCGTATCACGCTCGATAACGCCTGGTTTCAATTCTCTTTGTGCAAAATCACGAGCCGCAGCTTGTACTGCCTTATGCTCCTCTGTTAAGTTAAAAAACATGGTTATATTTATTTAGTACACTGTTTGAAAAGTTTGTTATTGTTTATAATTGTTGTATTGTTTTGGTTTTCAATTAGTTAGAACCATTTCAAACAATGACAAACATTAAACAACTAAAAAACAGTGTATTTAGTTAGAATAATATCTTCACAAAGGTACAACATTTTCTTATCTTTCCCTATAATCCATAAATGGTTTTTCATAAAATATATATATTAAATAGGAAAGAAAAAATGTTGAAAACCAAAATAAAAAGACATTGAAAACAACGGGCGTTTGCCATTTTAGCCAAATTTGATTAACAGCCAAGATAAGCAATGGATGTAACAAATACACAGAATAAGATAGCATACTAATGACTGTTACTCCTTTGATTAAGTACTTGTTTTGTGTTTTTATTTTATAAAATCCAAGTATAAAAAACAAAAACATCACGTCTGTCAAAGGCAATAAATACAACGCTATGATGGGCGAAATGTTCTCATTAGCTAAAAAATTAAGTAGTATATACACATAAAGGCTAAATAAAAGACAAAAACCAATTTTGAAATGGTGTTGAAAACGCTCACATTCAGCTTTATAATAGTAATGCAAATATGCGCCCAAAACACCATAGGGAATTGCATCAAAACGATACAAAACTACTTTTCGTACGCCTTCGTCAAAGTTTTTTTCTAAATTAAAATAGAAAATACCAATGTAGCGAATCAAAAAACCAATCAACAAATAAGTCAAAATGCTAAGGAATACCTTTTTTTGCTTAGAAAAATTTTGAAGTGTTTGTAACGGCGACTTTAGTCGCAGAAAATTTAGAACTGAAATTTTTTCCAAAGTGTGAAAAAATAACAAAATCAAAGGCAACGTCAAATAAAACCATTCTTCAATGCAAAGACTCCAAGAAACATCGTAAAAATCAGATGCTTCGTGCGAAAAATTTTGTAAAAAAAACAAATATGACCCATCTCCAAGTGCTTTGTTTTTTACAAATGCAAAAAAATAATAAATGGCTAAAAATAAATAATAATTGGGAAGCGTGCGAAACCAGCGTTTTTTCCAAAAAATTTTAACAACTGTAAAATCAAAATTATCTGTTTGTTCATACGTTTTAATCAAAATCGTTCCTATCAAAAAACCACTCAATACAAAAAATAATTCAACGCCTTGTAAGCCCAAAAAATAACGAATCAAAGGGCGATACGCCTGATTCAACGATGGAAATAGTGCTGCACTATGGGTTAACACAACAAATAAGATTGCTATTGTTCTGGCAACGTCTAAGGAGAAAATACGGTTTTTAGTATTGAACATAAATGTCTGTTTTTAAGCGTAAAAGTAGTACAAAAATAGTATGAAATTATATTTTCTAAAAAAATAAGCGTTATTTTGCAGTGACTTTCACAAATTTCTATACTATAATGAATAAAGCATATCAAGAAGAAGTCCTTACCAAGTATAATATTTTTAACAGCCTTTTTTTGAATTTACCTTTTCAGAGTACTTTCAGAACAGGAACTTTACTCCCATTGTTAGCACAATACAGCCACGAAGGTTTTAACAATGAAGAAACACCTATCAAAATCATGCACGATTTTTTTGATGAAGTGTTGGAGAAATCTACCGCTTCTGAGCGTGTTACTTTTTTGTTCAATGTTATACAATACGTTGAACGTCAGGTCGTTCTGTTCGATTCGGTAGAAGATGCCGCTTTTGATTTGACGCATGAAATGGACGGAAAAGGGTCTATAAAACACCTTTTGACAAGGATTGACACTGAGCAAATTCGGAAAAAACTCTTAGCAAAGCTGGAAGATTACAGTGTTCGTTTGGTTCTCACGGCGCACCCAACGCAATTTTATCCCGATAAAGTATTACTTATTATTGATGAATTAGAAGATGCGATTAAGAAAAATGATTTTTCCGAAGTCAATAATTTGTTGATGCAATTGGGGAAAACTGGTTTTATCAACAAACAAAAACCAACGCCTTACGACGAAGCACAAAGCCTTTGTTGGTATCTGGAAAGTGTTTTTTATGAAATTTTTCCACAAACATTGCTAAAATTAGCCAATGGTTTGAAAGTTGAGATTAGTGATTTGCCCGTAGAAAAACTATTGCGTCTTGGTTTTTGGCCTGGTGGAGATAGAGATGGAAATCCTTTTGTAACGCCCGAAGTGAGCGTTAAAGTTGGCAAATTGTTGAAAAAAACCTTGTTGCGTTGTTATTATGATGACATCAAAAAGCTGAAAAATCGCTTGACTTTTGATGTTGTCGAAGGTCAAATCGCTACGATTCGAGATAAAATTTACAATGCACTCTACAATCCTTCCGAAGAAAAATATGAGCAATCAAACGACCTTTTGAACGATCTTTTGGAGGCTCGAAAAGTATTGATAACTTTGCACAACGGTATTTTTTTAGCCCAATTAGACGAATTTATTTTAAAAGTTAGGTTGTTTGGGTTTTATTTTGCGGCATTAGATATTCGTCAAGTCAGTAGCAAGCACAGTGCGGCTTGGTCGCAGATTCTGCAAAAAGTAGCGTATGAATTACCGATTTTTAAGCCAGAAACTTACGAAATTTGGTCTGAAATCGAAAAAATAAATTTCCTTTTAGAGCTAAATATCAAAATTGATAATTTTACGTTTGACGACCCAATTACCAACGACATTTTAGGCTCAATCCGAGCGATTCAAGCCACTCAAAAAGACAATGGTGTGCATAGTTGCGAGCGTTATATTATCAGCAATTGCAACTCAGCGTTGAGTGTAATTGAAGTGTTGGCGTTGGCAAAATTGGTCTATCAATCCGACAACATTCCTTTGGATATTGTGCCACTTTTTGAAACAATTGAAGATTTGGCAAAGGCAAACGACATCATGCAAACGCTTTATCAACATCCTTTTTATAAAAAACATTTAGCGCAACGTGCTGGAAAACAGCCGATTATGTTAGGTTTTTCTGATGGAACAAAAGATGGAGGCTACTTGCGTGCAAATACTTCTATTTTTCAAGCAAAAGAAAATATTACCAGTATTTCGAGAGAAAATCAAATCAAAGTTATCTTTTTTGACGGACGTGGCGGTCCTCCTGGACGTGGCGGCGGCAACAACCAAGCCTTTTACGCTTCGCTCGGAAAAAGCATCGAAAATGCAGAAATTCAAGTAACCATTCAAGGACAAACCATCAGTTCTAACTATGGAACGTTGCCAACGGCTGGTTTTAATTTGGAGAGATTGTTCACAGCAGGACTTGAAAATGAGCTATTTAACAATGAAAAGCAAGGACTAAATCAAGAAGAAAAAGATATTTTGGAACAACTGGCGCAACACGCACACAAAGCTTACTTGGATTTTAAAAATCATGAGCTTTTTGTACCTTATTTGGAGAAAAAAACGCCACTTACTTTTTATGGTGCATCGAATATTGGCAGCCGACCAGCGAAAAGAAATGATGCTTCTGGTTTAAAATTTGAAGATTTGCGAGCGATTCCATTTGTAGGTTGTTGGGCGCAAATGAAGCAAAATATACCAGGTTTTTATGGTTTTGGTTCAGCTTTGGCAGCATTCAAGGAAGAAGGTAAATTGCAATCAGTTAAAAAACTCTATGAAAATTCTTTGTTTTTCCGAACTTTGGTAGAAAATTCCATGCAATCGTTGAGTAAAGCAGATTACAAGGCAACGCATTATTTGTCAGAAGACGAGCAATACGCTCCTTTTTGGCATAAAATGCACGATGAATACGAGCGCACAATTGCACTTTTATTAGAAATTTCTGGGCAAAAAACATTGCTGGAAGCAAATGAAGTGTCTAAAACCTCTATCGAAATTAGAGAAAAAATCATTTTGCCCATCATCTTGATTCAACAATATGCTTTGCAAAAATTAGAGGAAGCAAGTACTGTCGAAGAAGCTGATGTCTGTAGAAAACTAATTATTCGTTGTATGTTTGGCATTATCAATGCAGCGAGAAATTCAGCGTAGTGTAATAACAAAAACTTTTTTATGAAAAATATAAAAAAATAAGCTCACTTTCTCTCAATGTAGAAGGTGAGCTTATTTTTAGCTTATTTTCTTTTTTCTTCGCTCGTAGGTTTTATGAAAGAAAAATTTGAATCCTGTTCCAAAAGTAAACCCTGAGCCATTCAAGGTATATTTACCAGTTGGATAAGGTTTTCCATTAAAAACACCATCAATCTCTAAATCATAAATCGTACGAAATCCTATTATTCCGCTGCCTGTAAATACCCAAGCAATTTTTGGTGATAAAAAAATATTAAAAGCAAACTGTGGTTCTATGAAAATTTGATTCCCTTTATACAAAGTTGTTTTAATATTACTAACAGCTGTATCGGCCCTATCACTATAACGAGAAATTACACGGCTTCGATGTCCTCTTTTTACAATTTTAGCTGTATTAGAAGAAAGAGCACTTGTCCTACTTAATCGAACTCCAGCACCAATAGAAGCACTAAATTTTCGTTTTTTGATGTAGTTATAGCTTGCTGCAAGGTTAAGTTCAATATTCAAGGCGTACAAAGAGCCGCCACCAAAGGAAGTTACAGCATCAGAACCTTGGCTATAAATGCCTATGTCATAATAAGTGAATCCTGCTTCGTAATCCCACTTATTTTTTCGATAAGCCATGCCTAAATTGTAGTACAATTCGCCTTCATAAACGCTATCGTAAAATTCCTTAAAAGCAACTGGCTTATTGCGATTGATAATAATGCCAGAACGAGGATAAAGTGATAGTTGTGCAAAAGAGGATTGCACAACAAATAAGTAAAAAATAAAAAACAAACTTTTTTTCATAGTTTGCAATTAAGTTTAATTTGGTTAAAAGATATTTTACATCACAATCAGTTAATTTGTATTTTGCATTGTTGCGACTTTGCAAGAGTAAAGATAATTTATTTTTATCTATTTTTATAAAAAATATTTGTTTTATTGTTTGATAAAATAAACTTTTTGTTTTATATTTGTGTTATAATAATAAACTATTAAAACAAAAATAGTTATTATTTTTATTAAAACATTGATTATTAACACATTATAAAATAGTTTTTTATGATACAATTGTTTAAAGACCACTGGTTTAAAATAGCGATTGTTGCTATTTTAGCTTACGCTGTGCTAAAAAAAGATTTTAGCTTCAACTTCAACATGAACCACAAACATGATTCAAAAGAATCTGTTTCAAAAGGAAAATATACTGAAAATGCCGCCACGACAGCCGTCAGCGAAGAGCTTTCTTTGCTTGATTTTTTGTCAGGTAAGGCAGAAAATGTATTGCAAAAAAAATACGATGCCGTCAGCGAAAAAGAAAAAATTGAGTTTGTAAAACGCTTTGGAAAAGTTGCCCGCAATGAGCAAGAAAAATTCAATATTCCAACTTCGGTGATTTTAGCGACGGCATTGATTCAAAGTCATGTTGGGCAAAGAGAGATTGCCGCTAACGGAAATAATTTTTTTGCACTGCGCTGCACCAAATCTTGGGACAAAAAAACGCTACAAGAGCAAGAGCGTTGCTACCGTGCTTATCCAAGTGCTTGGGAAAGTTTTCGTGACCACAGCATTTTTTTAAAAGAACACATTGCTTTGAAAAAAGGAGATTACGAAGATTGGACTGATGCGATTGGCAAAAAATTCAATACAGGCGATGAATATACGTCGCTCGTGAAAAATGTAATTGAGCAGTACAAGCTCAATAGTTTAGACAAGGATTAAATCCGCCATGTTTAAAATGTTTGATATTGTTTGCTGTTGTTATATTGTTTTGGTTTTCAATTAGTTAGAGTCCGAACAAACCGTAGTAGATATTGAGTAACATAAAAATAGTCGTTTCGATTTTACTCCGAAACGACTATTTTTTATTTTTTCAAGGAAAAAATAAAAAAATATTTGCTCAACCGACCCAAGTATAGCCGCCATTATTACCTTTGTTTGTCGAAAACATTGGTTTTATGGTTGCAGAACTTTTGACGGTCAGAGGCTTGATGCTTACCTTTGACTTCTTCATGCGTGTGTAAAGTATGTTTGGTTACTTGATGTGTAAATTAGTTTTCTCTGATAAGTGCAAAGAAACGTGATTCCCATTTCTTAATCCACCATAAAAAAATCTATTTTGTGACATTAATTTATTTTTATTTTATTTCATAAAAAACTAAAAATCAATTTTTTATGAAATAAAAATAATAAAAATTGTGACTAAAAAACGGAATACATTTTTAATAATTATATAAATCCAAGTTTAGTGCCAAAAATGTTTGTATTGCCATCACCAATAATGGAAATTGATTTTTTTAAGGATAAAAAAATCACACTTTTGATGAAAAGAGAAGACCTTATCCACCCTTTTGTTTCGGGTAATAAATACCGAAAATTAAAGTACAATTTACACCATATTAGCGATTTACATATTAAAAATACTGTTACTAAGGGAGGTACTTTTTCCAATCATATTCATGCTGCGGCAGCCGCAGGAAAAGTTTATAACTTTAACACTTTCGGTATTATTAGAGGTGAAAAAATTTCAAATAAAACATTGGATTTTGCAGAAGCACAAGGAATGAAATTATTTTTTGTAAGTCGGCAAGAGTATAGAAAAATTGACGAATCAAATTTTCGAGATTTTTTACCTACTTTTGATGAAGGTGTTTTTTTTATTCCAGAAGGCGGAACAAATATTTTTGCCATCAAAGGTGTTGCAGAAATGGTGGAAGAAATTCGGGAGCAAATGCCTATTTTGCCTGATTACATTTGTTGCGCTTGCGGAACAGGCGGAACTATCAGCGGTATCATCGAAGGAGCAAAAGGAGAAATGAACATCGTTGGCTTTTCTGCTTTGAACGGAAATTTTATGCAAAAAGAAGTTGAAGAGAAATTACAGTTTTTTTCAACAAAAAAATACCAAAATTGGCAAATACAAGAAGATTACCATTTTGGAGCGTATGCAAAAGTGACGGAAGAATTGCTTGATTTTGTTCGTTTTTTCAAGGGAAAATACCAAATTTTATTAGACCCAATTTATACTTCAAAAATGATGTTTGGCATTTTTGATTTGATTCAGAAAGGTTTTTTTAAAGAAAATAGTAAAATTTTGGCAATCCATACAGGAGGATTGCAAGGTTGGAATGGTATAGATACTACTTTTTTGGAGAACTTTGATACACAACCGTGAAAGCCATTGCCAAGCGCATCGCATTGCTAATATCGTCGTTTAAGTTGTCTTTAACGACCCAATCCCGAGCATCGTTTTCATAATACATTGATACAGAGAAAGTTCCATAATTGTTTTTTTTGACCAACCATTCGTCGGGCTGTCCAGTATAACGGGTTTCTAAGATGAGTTCGTGCCGCCCATCAGAAATGAGCCATTCATTAAAATCATTGTTCCAATGCGTTTTCATCGTAACGATTTCGCCATTTAAGCGCAATTCCCACTGATTTGGGTCATTGTTCCATTTTTGCTTGACTGCGCCATTTTCGTCGCCCCAAACCAAATCCCATTCGAGCCAATTGTTTTGCATCTGCCAACGCTGCTTGAGAGAACCTTCAAACGCTTCGTCATCGGTTGTCAAATTCCATTCTCGAAAAGAATCATCATAGTGCGCACCTACTCCAATCAAATACTGAGCATTCGCTCGAAAGCCAATGCTCAGTAAGAGAAAAAACAGAATGATGGTTTTTTTAAAATGGTAAATCATCAGACATTGGCATTGGTGGAATATCATCTACCGTTGGAAATTCTGTGACAGCAGGCGCAGCGGCACGCACAGGCGCACTTGTTGCAAAAGCACTTGAATTTGATTGAACAGGCGCAGCGTCAGCACTGCTATTGTCTATTTTCCAAGCATTTAGGTTGGTCAAATATTTGCCATTCCACTCTCTACCTCTTAGGTCAAAATATACTTTTACGGAATCACCTTCGTTACGACCATCCAATACGGCACATTTATCTTGTGTCAATTGGAATTTGATAACTTGTGGATAATTACCACTTGCAATTTCTAAAACGAACTCTCTTGTTTGAAAAGTTCCTGATTTTTGTTCTGTTTCGAAGACTTTATGAAGTCTTCCTTCAATTTCAAAAGACATAAATGTATGTGTTTAAGTATGATTTAAATTTTTTTATTTTTTAGAAAATAATGCCAAGACGCAAAACAATATTGCCAAGTGTTGCTTTTGATTTTTCTGCTTGTTTTGTTCCGTCAGCCAAGACTTTTTCTGCTACTCCATCTTTTGCTACATCAAAAATACCTTTTTGGAAGTAAATGCCAGCTATTGCTGCCGTACTTGGGCTAATGTCATATAAAATACCGCCACCAAAGCCCCAAGAAATAGCAAAAGGGCCGACATCTGCTTTGATGTTTTCTTTTAAATAAGGCGACTCAGGAAATTTCGTTTTGTCAGGATCTTCTACATCTCCCGTAGCTTTTGTCAAAAAGCCCAGTGTGATAATAGGAGCTTCTGCAAAATAACGAAGGTAGCCAAACTGTTGTGTTCGCAATTTTAAAGAAAAAGGAACTTCTAAATAATTGATGTGGTAACGAATATTTACACCATCAGAAAGTGGTTTTATACCTTGGTTTAATCGAGTTTCCGTCAAAGTTGATTTTGTCAAAAAATTACCACCAATATCATGGATTAATTTACCGCCATGATTAAAACCAAAGCCTAAACCTGTCGAAATTGCATAATTTTCATTAAAGTAATAATCTGCAATTACACCTAATTTGAAGCCTATGTTTGAACCATTTCCATTGATTTTGGTGTCATTCGTAGAAACCCAGCCAATGGTTGGACTTGCTTGTATGCCAAATTTTATACGAGAAATAGACATTTGTGCTATTGTAATGGTTGCACAAAAAATGATGCTAAGAGTAGCAAGAATGAGTTTTTTCATTGTTAAAAATTTTTAATTTATAATTTGACTGCAAAAATAAAAAAAATGTTTGGTTTGTATATTTATTTAACAAAACTATATCAAAAAATATTTTTCAAACGCAAAGCATTGTATTTACCAATGCTGCTAAAATAGCTCCAATAATAGGACCAATGACAGGAATCCAAGCATAGTTCCAATCACTACCGCCTTTACCAGCAATAGGAAGAACAGCGTGCATGATACGAGGTCCTAAATCACGGGCAGGATTGATAGCGTAACCAGTTGTGCCGCCCAAACAAAGCCCAATGGCTAAGACGACTAAGGCTATTGGTAAAGCGTTCACTGCGCCTAAACCAACACTCGGTTCTGCCAAACGCAAAGCAGCAATAACCAAGACAAACGTTCCTATAATTTCTGAAATAAGGTTATTTAGAACATTCGGAATGGCTGGATTTGTGCTGAAAGTTGCTAATTTTGCGCCAGCATCATCTGTCACTTTATAGTGGTCACGGTAAAGAACCCAAACCAATGCCGAGCCTACCATTGCGCCCAACATTTGACCACTGATGTAAATACCAACATTAGCCCATTCGCATTTGCCAGCGGTAGCGAATGCAATCGTAACGGCAGGATTTAAATGCCCTCCGATGGCAGAAGCCGCAACAAAAACAGCCATTGCCCAGCCAATAGTAATGACAATCCAACCTGAATTGTTGCCTTTTGTTTGATTCAATACAACATTTGCGACAACGCCATTACCCAACAAAATGAGCAGCATTGTCCCGATAAGTTCTTGTGTAAAAATAGACATAATTTTTTATTTTGAAATGTTTTGAAAATTTTATACGAAATTGAATTTGTAAAGGTAATTTTTATTTTATAAAAATAAAAAAATGCTTGGGATAAAATATATTTATACCAAGCATTTTTTTAAAAAAACAACCACTCCAAGGCTTTGGGGAATTCTTTGCCCCATCGTTCTTCATTGTGAAGTCCTTGTTGGTCTATGGAGAGTTTAAAATCAATTTTGGAAGCGTCCATTCCCCGTTTTGCAATTGCATCTTTGAACCTTTGAACATTTGGAATCATGCCACTTCCTTCTTTTCCACCAGCATAAACATAAATTTTGGTTGAAAAAGGTGTTGAAAAACCAATCGCATCAAAAAATATTTTACTGCTTACCCAAAGAGAAGGTGAAAAAATCATCATTTTACTGTAAACACTTGGGTACATTAAAGCTGCATAAATACTAATCAAAGCTCCAAGAGAACTTCCGCCAATACCTGTATGCTCTCGGTCTTGCAAGGTTCTATAATTTCTATCAATAAAAGGCTTTAATGTTTCGACCATGAATCGAGCATATTTTTTCCCATCTGTTGCGCCAAATTTAGTGTTTTCGTAAGGAATGAACTCTTGAATCCGCTCGACACCACCATGATCAATTGCTACAATAATCACATCGCCTTGACCACGCTCTTTCAGTACAGCCATACGCTTATCCACAGACCAAGTTCCATAAGGAGAGTAATCATTGAATAAGTTTTGTCCATCTTGCAAATAAATAACTGGATAATATTTGTCCGTATTATCATAATCATGCGGCAATAGAATAGACACACGACGTTTTTTACCCAACTGAGGTATATCAAACTCATCAGTGATAATTTTCCCATTTGGCAATAACTGAGGCTTATATTCTAAGCCATTGTTGCGCCAACGGCTCACATTGTCACGTACAAGACCATCTTTTTTTTCTATTACCCGATTTGTCGTATGGCAGCCATACTGGTCAAGTTCTACATTTTCCCAACCATTGCGTAAATACTTGTACTCCAATGGATTAGGCATTTTTTCGTCCCAGTTAATGTGCAATTGAAAGTGGCCATTTTCGATACGTTTCATCTGGAAACGTTCATCATTAACTTTCCAATTGTTAAAATTACCTGCAATAAAAACAGGCATATTATTATCTGCATTGGTCGTAAGGTCAAATTCAATTGAGTATTTAGCTTGGGGCAAAAACTGCGATTGAGCTGTTTCCGACATAATTATATGGTTAGGTTTTTATTTTTATTAAAAAATTAAGTAGTTTTTAACAGCTACTTTAACGATGTTCCTTTTTTCTTTTTCCAAGCCCATTTTTCTACACGCTCTACGATATCCGTTGCACCATATTCTCCATTTGAGTTGCTGTACCAATAACGAATTTTAGGAATTTTCATACCTTGTACTTCGAGTAGACCTTCACAAATGATGAATTCTCCATCATTGGGTTTTCGATTATGGTAAAAACGATAACCTTCCATTGCATAATTTTTTGGATTGATGTATAGATACCAAGTATCCGAACCTACACCTTTCTCAAAATCAGCTTTTAAAACATAGTAATTTTTTTTGTTAAAAGTATCTATTTTTACTTCGTCAGAAAGAATCACGCCTTTGTCAGCCATTTTCATTGGCAATCCATATAAAAAAACATAAGAATTTTTTGCAGCACGAGTTGCTCTACGAGAAACCCTATACTTTTTCTTATCCTCTACGGAAATACTTGTATCGCCATTGATTCGAGCAAAATAAAGCGTATCTTGAATACCTTTTTCAACCAACTTTCCATCAGTATGGCTAATATGACCAAAAAAAGAATTTTTATTGTCTAAAAAAACTTCTTCATAGATGGCGGTATCTTGTATTTCTTTAGCATGGAAATAGAGTTTTTGCTGAAAATTATTCCAATTTCCTTTTGGATCATGGTAATTTATAGTTTTCTGAAGAAGCTCTTTTCCGTTTATTGCAACTTGGCTTTGTCCCTGTAAGCAGTAAGTAAATAACTGTGGTATAAAAAAAAGTAAAATCGAACGCATCATATGTTTATTGATATAAAAATATAAAATAAATTAAAGGCAAAGATAAACGAAAGATAGATTTTATAAACTTTTTAACAATAAGAATAAAAAATTATTATAAAAAATATGCAAATATTTTGTAAAGTACAACTTTTTTTGCAAAAATCAACATCCGAAAAAATGTCACAAAAATTGTAAGAAATAATTGCTTGAATGAATAAAATCGTAGTATTCTGTTTATTTTTCCCGTAAAAATAAATAAAGCCATGTCACAAAAATTTAAAAATAGGTAGTAACTCGATGTTCCAGTTTTTGAAATTTTAGGCATAATTTTTTTTGACACTAAAATTTTATAATTTTTTTATAATTTTTATAAAAATAAAAAATTGATA
>JAYWHK010000019.1:0-5132 GCA_043777755.1 Saprospiraceae bacterium | reverse complement strand
TACTTTAATACTGTTTTAGCCAAGCCATTTAAGTGGTCTTATAATGGTAAGCCTTGTAAGTCTTAATTCGTTAGCCATTTAATGGTCGTGGCACTACGAACATTATCTACGCTCCGAAATTGGCAATAAAACCAATACCATTCATACCAGTATGAAATCCATACGTAGAGTTATGAGTATTGCAGTCGAAGAAGAAATAATCCCTTATGACAAAAATCCTTTTTTGAGGTATAAATTGGTCACAGAAGCAACGGAGAAAAATTTCCTAATCGACGAAGAAATTCTAAAATTAGAAACGGTAGAATGTATCGAAAGTTCAATGATTGAAGTCCATCGTGATGCTTTTATCTTTTCATCTTATGCTGGAGGCTTACGATTTAGCGATATTTGTTTGTTGCGTTGGGAGAATTTTCACGAAGGTTTTATCACTGTCAAAACCAAAAAAACAGGCTCAACAGTTACCATAAAATTGCCCAACAAAGCACTGACAATTTTAAACCAATACCGCCCAGAATCGCCCAAAGGAAAAGATTTTGTTTTTCCTCTTTTAGATACAGATTTTGATAATTCTGATTTTCGATTCAAAGCAGAAGAAATATCCAGGAACAATGCTAAAATGAACCAAAGCCTTAAAAAGTTAGCTGAAATGGCAGGAATAGAAAAACACTTTTCCTTTCATACCGCCCGACATACGTTTGCTACCAGAGCCTTGCGAAAAGGAATGAGAATCGAATACGTATCAAAACTCATGGCACACAGCGACATCAAAGTGACTCAGGTTTATGCAAAAATCGTCAATGAAGAACTTGACAAAGCAATGGACGAATACATGAATTAACAAAAAAGGCAGCCTTCACAGGTTGCCTTTTTTCGTTGTACTGGTATTGAAGTCCTCCTTCAGGAGGATTTAGGAGATAATAAAACAATTTATTAAAATAAAGATATGTTAAAGTTTTCTAAAAATACAGTACCTTCTTAACAAGGTCAAAACGCAAAGCAACGCAAACGAGCGCAAAGCAATACAATTATACAAACAAATTGTAGTATATTATTTGGTTAGTTATTTTTATCATTATCTATCTATTTGACAATCTGAAAATTACGTTATATCTTGCGAACAATTTTAAATGATTATATCAGGTAATCATATTGTTTAATTAAAACAAATTATTTTATTATGGATTTCAAAGTCCTTACTGACGAGCAATTTATTGCGTTACTCGAAAAATTAGATCGCTTAGAAGCGAAGTTTATGGAGAACAAATCTACCATCATTGACAATCAAATTGACAATGAGGAGTTTTGTAAACGCCTAAAAATCTCCAAACGCACCGCCCAAACATGGCGTGACGACATTCTTCTTCCTTACACTCAAATCGGTGGTAAAATCTACTATGATATTGTCGAAGTAGAAACCTTTTTCCAAAAGTACAAGGTTCAAATCCAAGCCTCACAGCTCCGAAACAAACGCAGCCAGTACAGCAAACGGTAGGGGCAATCCTTTACGGTTGCCCCAATTTACGGTTGCCCAATGATACGCCAGTAAAACCTGCCGTGTCAAATCAACAAACGTTCAAACAGGGCAGGCTTCGTCCTGCCCCTATTTGGAAAATTAAGAGTAGAAATGAAATCAATTATACAATATTTTGATCAAATAGACAAAGTCCATCATATTCATCCATCAGCTACAAAACTATACTGGAAATTGGTGGCGAAGGCAGATACAAATGGAGCTGTTGAAGACAGTTTTCGTAGTTTAGTTCAACAAACAAGACTATCCATAAACACCATTAGAGAAGCATCAGCTACTTTAGTGCAGCTTAATCTAATTCATATCACTTTGAAAAAGGGCAAAACCTCTTTCAAAATTCTGTATTTTCAGCAAGAACCTGTATCAATTTTTGATACACTCCAAGTATCACCAAGACCAACTGTATCAAAAACTGATACACTAAACTCAAAAACTGTATCAAAAATTGATACAGCAGAAATTTTTCCAACACAGAGTGTATCAAAAATTGATACACCTATACCAACAATAGAAACAAGTGTATCAAAAACTGATACACCAAACTCAATCACTGTATCAAAAACTGATACAGTAGAAATTTTTCCGACACAGAGTGTATCAAAAATTGATACACCTACACCAACAATAGAAACAAGTGTATCAAAAATTGATACACCTACACCAACAATAGAAACAAGTGTATCAAAAATTGATACACCAAACTCAATCACTGTATCAAAAATTGATACACCTACGCTTAAAAACGCCAAAACTGTATCAAAAATTGATACACGATTCGCTGTTAATAATAATAACAATATAACTAAAGAAATTATTATTATTAACCCATCAATAGAAAATCAAAACTTAGGATTTCTTTTAGAAGTTGATTTTCAAACCAAAGTTGCCATTCAACTCAAAAACCCAAACTATGCCAGTGGATTGATTTACGAATTTCAAAATAAAAACTTCAAAAATATTTATGAAAACACTTTCAAAGCAGAACAACACTTTTGGAACTGGCTTAGTAAAGTACGTGACAATTACGCTTACCAAACCAGATGCCACGATGTTCACCAAACCATACAACTCAATCAAGCAAAAGAAAAATGGCTTCAAATTGCCTCTGACGTTGCAGCGATGGGTTTTGACAATAGTCCTATCATCGCTGCACGAATCAAAAAACAAGATGCTGATAAAATTATCGTAGAAGTACCTTCGCCAAACACAGTGGAACTACTCGAAGAAGAACCTTTACTTGCTCCATTTTTTGAAAGTTTCAAAAAATACTTTGGCGAAAAAATCCTACTTGAATACGAATTGATGAAGCATGGAAAAAAGTAAAATCAATAAAATTAACTTAATTTTTGTTAATAAAAAGTTAAATATTTGATTTTGCTAAAAATAAATCGCTAAAAATTTTGAAATGTTTTTTTTTTTTTTGCACTTTTGTAAGTGATAAAGAAGACATAAGAAAAATAAACACTATTTATTAAATTATAACCAAAACAACAACACCATGAAATGTTATGTTACCTACACAGGAGAAACCTAAAGCAATAGCTTTAGTACACCTCCCTTTTCCATTTTTTACAAAGATTTTTTAATGACAGCACTATTTCAACAGTTGAAATAGTAAGATCTCATTTCCTTTTTTCAATTCCAGACCAATATTCCCCCTAATTGTTGTGTGTACAGATGCACGGAGTGTGCCTTGCATCTACTCAATTTTTGCATATCCACTTTTGTAAAATGGACAATAGTCTATTTGTACGATCAGAATTTTATTGCTTTGTTTTAGGACAGTACCTAAGATGATACAAAATTTTTATTGTCAAAAACATTCCGCTAACGTATGTTTTTTGACTGGTAGTACTTCTACTTTCTAAAGTATTTTTTCTACCTTTGTTAGCGATATAACGATTTTTTAATTTTAAACAATTTATCATTATTTATGACAGAAAAAATTAAAGTACTCCTCTTTTCAATGCTGGTATTGAGCACTTTGACAACTGCTCAAACCACACCAACCCTTATCAAAGACATCAATACAGATGGTTTTTTTGACAAAGGCAGCCTCGCCAAAATCAATGGCAATTATTTTTTGCCTGTCAAAGGCAATAAAGTTGTCTTTTTTGCAAATACAGACGGCGATCCCTATGAAGAACAACCTTATGTCACAGATGGTACGACTGCTGGAACAACTTTGCTCAATAGCACACTCTACACTGCTTTGACAAAATCTCATGCGCACGACCCTAAAAATGGTCTTGTCTATTTTTCTGCTCGAAAAGATGTACAAGTTTCTTCAAAAGCAGATACTGAGCTTTGGGTTACAGACGGAACTACGACGGGCACCAAAAAAGTCAAGGACATAGAGCCTGGCGATGAGTCAAGCGAACCAAAAGACCTTACAGTTGCTAATGGGTTGGTCTATTTTACTTGTGATTATGGCTCTTTTGTAAAGCGTGGTCTTTGGGTAAGCAATGGTACAGATGCTGGTACTATTCAACTTTCTGACAAAATTCCAAACAAAATCATTAATTTCAAAGGGAAAATTTACCTCTCTATGAAAGTTTCTTCTTGGGATAACGAGCTTTGGGAGAGTGATGGCACTGTGGCGGGAACTAAAAAACTTTGGATTCCACTTGGTGCATCTTTAAATGGTATTTTGGCTACCAAAAACTTCTTTTATGTGCAAGAAGGCACAAAATTTAGCATTTTTGACATTGCTACAAAAAAAGCAACACCTTTGGTGGACACTTACACCAATGGTCCTTTAAATTACGATGGGCCAGTTTCTGTGGGCAGTAAAGATTTTTTTGCAACAGGTAAAAACTTTCTTACTTCATCTACTTCCAAAAATATGCTTTATACCACTGATGGTACAGCCGCAGGGACAAAGCAAATCAAAGAATTTCCTGATGATTTGCAACAGAGTTACCTCTATGGTGCAGAGAAATTTGTTGCTTTTAGCGCACCTGATGCCGCAGGACTAAAACAATTGTGGTTGAGTGACGGAACAGCCGCTGGCACAACAATGGTCGAACTCAACAAAGGAGCTGAAAGCGACCCTAATAGTTTTTGTAGAGTGGGCAATCGCCTTTATTTTGCTGCCAAATATAAAGATGCCGCTGGCAAAAACTACGGTAGAGCTTTGATGATTACAGACGGAACAGCAGCAGGAACTAAACTGGCTTACAACCTCAATAGCAACGGTGACGATGCCAAGGTCACCGCTATCTCTTATGTGCCACTTAACAACAAACCTACTTTGTTCTTTTATGCAGCACCCAACTCGAGCATTGGTCAAGAGCCGCATAAGGTGGAAGTAAGTCTGATTTCACCAATATTTGAAGCGGAAAATGCCAATTTCCCTGCTGATGTTTATCCTAATCCAAGCAATGGACTACTACACATTCAAGCTGAGGATTTAGCAAGCATGGACGTTTATGACCTACAAGGGAAAGTAGTTTTGACTAAAAAGCACTGTAGCAATTCGGAGCAAATAGAACTGCCCAAAGGTCAATGTCATTAAGCTAAGGACGGTACAAATTAGTTTCTTTTGTAGTTGTTTTGAGTAAAAAGGTTTCTTCTTTTATTGATACTTTTCTTTCGTTTG
>JAYWHK010000018.1:0-14664 GCA_043777755.1 Saprospiraceae bacterium | reverse complement strand
ATTTTTTATTTTTATAAAAATTATAAAAAAATTATAAAATTTTAGTGTCAAAAAAAATTATGCCTAAAATTTCAAAAACTGGAACATCGAGTATATATATATTTATTTTTAGTATTGTTTATTTTAATTTATACTCGCAAGTAAATAATAACACATTAGATACAACATTTGCAGATAATGGGCAATATCTTTATCAGGCATCAAATACTGATAATGTTGCATTAATTGGCTGTATGCAAAAAAATAATGGCTCATTTTTGTGCTTATGGTCGGATAAAAATGGTTGGTATTTTGAGCAATTGCTTTCCAATGGTAAGCCCGACTTGTTATTTGGAAGTAATGGGCGATTAAAAATTTCAAAACCAATAAATGGAACCTGCTGCTATGAAATGATGATGAGTAAGGCGGAAAACATAACAGTCGTTGGACAAGATAAAGATTTAACATCTACTGGAATAACCCGCTTTTTAAATAATGGAGTTCCCGATAAAAATTTTGGCTCAAATGGTTATCTAAATAATATATTTGCTCAATTTCTTAACGGGGAAGTTCTCTCAATAAAAGTGACTGGCAATGAAAAAACATTTATTGTAGGACTTATTGCTTACGATACTACATTAAATCATAATGTTCAAATAGGGAAACTCAATAGTAACGGTTCATTAGATAGCTCTTTTGGTAAAAATGGCTATTATAGCGAGAAAAATGATAGTAGCACAACTTTCTTAAAGGATATTGACTTAGATAATAATGGAAAAATCATAGCAAGTGGAAGCTACAATGATACCCTTTTTAATTCATTTCAAATCATTAAACGGTTATTGCCCGATGGTAGTTTAGATAGCTCTTTTGGTAAAAATGGTGTACTGTTGATTCCAAAAGAGCTACTTACTGTAATTCTCGGGCATAAAACTTTGTTAAATGGGAAGATTCTTACTTATAATCTTAACAATTATGACTCATATGTCAATCGTTATAATAACAATGGCACATTAGATTCAACTTTCGCTGACAAAGGGCAACTAATTATTCCTAATTTATCTCAAAATAGTTCGTCTCGTAGCCGAACTTATTTTTTAGTGCAAAACGATAATAAGATACTTGTTTTTGGAGAGAATCAAACTGATAATCAATTGGAGGTACATCGTTTTACACCTAACGGACAAATAGACAAAACGTATGGAAAAAATGGAAAAAATACCTTAAAACTTGGCAATGCCTATCTTACAAACTCCAATATGATGCTTGACGAACAAGGAAGAGTGATTATTTCTGGCTCAGGTGTAGGAAAAGTCACAAGTACATCACCGCCTACAAGCCAATTTTTCTTAGCTCGCTTTAAAGCGGATAAGAATAGTATCAATACGAAAGAGTATTCGGCTCCATTGCCAATAAAAATTTATCCAAACCCAGGAAATGATTTACTTAATATTGAAACGAACATTGAACTAACGGAAGCGACGATTGATTTTTATGACCTTTTGGGAAAAAGAGTATTTACATCTTCTTTGAAAACCAATGAAAAAACAATTGACACGCACTTATGGAAAAGTGGCGTTTATTTTTATCAAATATCTTCTCAACGAAAAATTGTATCTTCTGGAAAATGGATAAAAATGTAGTAATATATAACAAAAAAACCACCTTCTCGCTCATCGAAAAGGTGGTTTTTGTCTTAAAAAAATCCTGATAAATCCTGAAAATCAGTCCCATCAGTGTTCTATAAAAAATACTGCATTTTCTACATTTGCAAAATTATATGTATATACAAGTATTATATTTAAAATATAATTTTAAAAAATATTTAAATATTTAACTAAAAAAATATTGACTTATTCAAAATAAGTTTTATTTTTGCAATATTAATTCTCAAAATTACTTTTTTATGAAAAACTCGACTTCAACTTTATCAAGCTATCAAGCTATCAAGCTATCAAGCTATCAAGCTATCAAGCTATCAAGCTATCAAGCTATCATTTCTTTCGTGGTGTAAGCATCACGTTTCTCTATTGTTTAATTTTTGCTATAAAAAATATAGACTTTCGTTGTTGAAAATAACGCAAGTGTTTTTATATTTGATAAACCCAATTTTTCACTAAAACTATTGCTATGAAGTATTGCTTTTTTGCTTATCTCCGAAGGCGCAGCTGCGCCTGAAAAACTAAAAACATAGAAAAACCTTTACAATTTTCAGAGCGTTAAAGGTTTTAAAGTAGAATTTATTTTTTAATCTTGATGAAATACACTTAATAATTATTTTTATTTTATCAAAAAATCCAAAAATTATGCACAAAAAAATGTTTTTTATTGCAAGCCTATTGATATTATGGATTAGTAGTATTTTCCTATATGTAGGCACACCTTCTCTGCCACCTGATTTGAAGGAGGTATTCATAAGTGTACAAGGAGCAATTCCTCTTATTCCATTCGCTACAATTGATGCACCTGGTCAATTGACTCAACATGAGAAAAATTATTTTAATGCTGCTAATAACCATAGAAATTCTACCCCATTAGGAGGTGGAAATGGTTTAGTAACAAAAAAGTTTACCAGTTCTGGGACAGGGAATTCATTTGAAGACTTCTTGTATATGACAGGAGGTTTTCCTGGAACGAGTGCTGCAATTCCCTTTTGCATTGATCACGACCATTTAACCAATGCTGTTGATCCTACCACGAATTCACTTCGAGTTATTCGTTCCATAGATAAAGTAGATGTAAATATGGGTGGTATTGTTTGGTGGCAGTTAATGACTCAATGTACTCCTGCTAACTATAGTGTTTACAATTCAATTTCTGGTAAGGGTGGATGGTGGAAGGCTGAAAAAAATTTTATGCCTGGTGAATACGCAATATCAGCAACTAATACCACTACAAATGCAGCTTTAGCATTTGTATTTAAAGGGCTAACGAATTGTAGTACAAGTCAAGTAGAATATGGCTGTGGCGCTACGGATAGAAAATAAAAAATTATTAAATCTTTACTAAAATATAATTATTATGAATAAAATTTTTTTTGCAGCATTTTTTATAACATTGTGCTGCATCGCTTGTAAAAAAGAAGTTCCAGAAGTAAATCTTTATGGTTTTACCAACTATAAAGATGCTGAAAAAGCCCTTGGAAAATATGCTCAAGCCTTGTATGTTGTTGATGGCTCTATTTATACAAGAGCTGACGAATTTGAGGCAAATGCTTTTAGTAGTGGCAAAACTTTAGTATATACCAGTGCCTGGTTCTCTGCTGGTCATGGATTAGGTAGAGCTGATGGTGGTAATTTTTTTATTGATGACTTTGAAATGGACTTTGACGAAGTTTCTGGTTATACAATGAAAAATATCGCAGTGGGTACAACGGACGATGAATTATCTGCTAAATTAGCTAAAATGTATGGTAAGACTGTCAATGCAAAATTGGTAAAAAATGATAAAATCATTTTTCAAACTTCTTACTATACGCCTAAACTTCTTAATGCAGTAGTACCAGCTCCCAAAAAGACGGATATGAGCCTTAATCCTGTTACCACAAAAGATGGAATCACAGTCAAATGGGATAAAGACGAATCCAACAAAAATGGTGTTCTTTTTCATGTTATTTGGACAGGAGACCAGCTTAATGCACCATTAGAGAAGCAAGGAACAGCTGGTTTTAAAGACTTTGCGCTAAAAGTCGATGATACTGGTCAATTTACAATTCCACGCAGCTTTTTTGATAGATTGCCAAAAGATGCAATATTTACCTTAAACGCCATTAGAGGGAATATAGAAATCATAGAAGGCACTGACAAAAAACAATACAAGGTGTATAACTTCAATGAAAGTAAAATGAATTGTTTTTTAAATTAAAAAAGCTACCTCTACAATTTTCAGAGCGTAAGAGGTAGCTAATTAAAACTATTTTTTAATCAGTACAAAGATAGTTATTCTATTTGACAATTCAAATATTTATGATTCAAAAAGTAAAATTATAGAAAAATCAAAAAAGTGAATATCTTGTAAGGAGCGACATTTGTCGCTCCTTTTTGCATAATTCTTCTTCTATAGGTTTTTTTTATCTTTTAAAAAATCCTGATAAATCCTGAAAATCAGTCCTGTCAGTGTTCTGTAAAAAGCATATCTCTAAAACTCCTCCATTCCGCCACCGCCTTGCGGTCTTGCGCTACGTTTTTTGAAAATGCTCGCATCTGGTTTTCCAAAAAACACTTGGAGTGTAACTTTGAAAAAACGGGTGTCACGACGACGTTGTATGTCTTGTGTGAAATTTGCCGTTTCAAAATAACGAAGGTTTCTTCTCGTATCAAAAAGGTCACTGACCGAAAACGTCAAAGAACCAACTCGGGCATTTCCAGCATTTCCTGCCGCTTTCCCTGGCATGATTTCTTTGAGCGTGATGTCTTTTTTGAACGCCATGTCTGCAAAATAATTTGCTGCTTCTTTGCCTTGCAAAAATACCCTTGGCGATTCGTAATTGCCACTCAATTGTAAGCTAAAATCTTTTGGAAATTTATAGTTGGCGTTGATTTTACTGTTCATCGCAAAACCTTGAACATCAATGTTTTCTGCTTTGAAAATCATATTGAAAACATTTACACTGGTCGTAATTTCCAGTTTTTTGTTAAATTCCAACTTTAAAGTATTGTCCAAACCGTAGCGGAAACTGTTTTTTCCATTGACAAAAGTATTGATTAAAATACTTGTGTCCGCCACGCTCGGATAAGAAAAAGGAACAATCACATCTTCTTCATTGCGAATGTAAAGCGACGTAAGGTAATTGTTTGAGCCAAAAATTTTGTTGTAATTCAGCTCTGCCAACGTAATAAATTCTGGTTTCAAAGAAGCATTTCCAATCTGAACATTTTGGCGGTCTGCCATACGAATCACGGGCATTCCTTTCATCCAATCGGGACGGTTTATTTTTCTACTGACATTCAATTGGATTTCGCTGTTGTTTTTCAACTTTTTTGAAAAATACATACTCGGAAAAATCGCTTTCAAAATGTCACTTGCCGAACTCGGGTAATTGTAACCAAAATTTTTGCCCGCAATCCTCGAATCTGCATTCAAGTTTGATTGCTCGTAACGCACGCCAACTTGGTAAGCTATGCCGCTTTTCATTTTGCTGGCATAGTTGATATACGCCGCGTTAATGACATCATTGAGTAAAAAATCTTGTGTAAAATCAACCAAAGGCTTTATTTTTCCACTTTCATCTACAAAATCATTGTAATATTGTTGGTCACGTTGATTGATGGAACTGCGAAGCCCCATTTCTACTTTTGTGCTGTCGTTCAAAGGATTGGTAAAATCCAACTGAAAAACGCCACCTTTTGCAACGTTTCCGCCGTAAATAAGGTTTTTATTTTGAATAATTTTTCCACCTTGTAGTGTTTCGTTACTTGTCCAAAGCCCTGCATTGTCCGAAAAACCACGATTCACCATGATGTCCGCAAGCAACAATTTATCTTTTTTGGGATATGTTTTTCTCCAAGTCAAATTGCTGCTAAAATTCGTAAATTCATTGTTGGGTTCGATGGTTCGTATGCCTTTTATTAAAGTATCTTTGCTTGCGCTGCGAATAGCATAGCCTTGCGTATCAAACATATTGTGCTGTCCATTGCGAAAAGCACCACCCAAAATCAATGTATTTCTATTGTTAATTTGATATTCCAAAGAAGCCATCGCATTTTGCATGTGGTTTTTAAAACGAGAATTGTTCACTTGGTCAAAATAATTGACAACATTTCCTTTGTAAAAATTCGTGCGATTGGTAAAACCATTGCTTGGTTGTTGCGATTGATTGCGGTTGTAAATACCTGTAAAATTCCATTTTCCTTGCTTTGCGCTCAAACTCACTGTTCCATTGAAACGCTCACCCGTAGCTGCGCCCAAGGTCACAAAACCATTGTAACCAGGTTTTTTATTTTGCTTAGAAATAATATTGATGATGCCGCCAGAGGTTTGCGCTTCGTATTTTGCAGAAGGATTTGTGATGATTTCGACTTTTTCGATTTGGTCAGCAGGAATTTGATTCAAAGTCAGCTGCGTTGGACGACCATCAAGATAAACAGTTGTTCCATTGTTGCGGAGTTTTGCGTTTCCATCAGCATCTAAAGTCACAGAAGGAACAGCTTTCAAAACATCTTCGGCAGTGCCGCCGACAGAACCAGCATTTCGTCCAACATTAAAAACCTGTTTGTCTAAAGCCAGTTGTGATTGTGATTTTTCAGCATTGACATTGACTTCAGCCAAAGATTTTGCGTCCAATTCCAGCACAATATCGCCCAAATCTTGCTCTACGTTGTCAGGAGGTGCAACCATAACGGCACGAGAAAATTCTTTGAAACCCAAAAAAGAAACTTTGAGTTTGTAACGACCAAAACCCAAAGCAGTCATATTAAAATCGCCATTTTCTTCGGTCAAAGCACCAGCGATAACACTGTCTTTTTTCCCTTTTGAAATATTTAAGGTTACCGAAGCATAACCAACGCCTTTTTCCGTTTCGGGGTCTATGATTTTTCCATAAACACGACCAATTTTTGGGCCACCGCCACCTGGAAAACCTGCGCCACCGCCACGGTTTCCGCCACCGCCTTCGGGACGTTGTGCGAATGAAACAATACTAAAAAGGGAAAAAAGTAAGAATAGTAATTTTTGCATTTTATATTTTAAATAATTCAATCTGTATAAAGACTTTTTTTAAACGCAAATATTGTACAAAAAGTTTTTAAATTTATTTTCAAAAGCAATGCAAGATTATTTTAATACTCAGATGTAATTTTCTTTTTAATAAAATAATAAAAAATTAAGATTTTAACCAACCTGTAATGCTCATTCGAGCTTTATTTGCCAACAAAACTTCGTGGACAAGTTCGCTGCTTTTGAAAAAAACGCTTTTTCCATTGGTAGGAGGAATATTTTGAAGATTATCAAGGTGATGAATACAAAGTTCGCCACCATCTTCGATTTTCCAATCAAGATTGAGGTACATAATCATAGAAAATTTACGGCTATCATTGTTTTGAAATTGGTCGAGGTGTTTGCTGTAAAAACTACCTTTTTCGTAGAGCGCATAGTGGAATTCGTAACTCGTGATTCCTGTAAAACAAGTGCGGTTGAGGTAAAGGACGAATGCGTCCATGAGGTCGAAAAAAGCATTTTCAAACTCATCGTTGTGTTTTCGGTCGAGCCAATAAATCATGTCACTTCTGACCAATTTGTTCTGTACAACGGCTTCGTTATTGCCAGTTCCAGCGGATTTTAGTTGATTTTGGGCATACAAAGCCACCAAATTTGCTTTCAAATTCGCTGCCAACGGCGCATCTAAAAAATGCTCCGCAATGCCAACCTTATCTGCAATAAAGCTATCAATAAGGGTATTGAATATTTTTTCCAATCAATGAACGAGTACAAGGCAAAATTACCTATTATTTCGTAAAGGTAGTTTAATATTTTGTAAAACAAAGATAAGACCTATCCTAAATCCTTTCCAAAGGAAAGGACTTATTGATTTGAGGTTCAAAATAGCTTTTTGCCTTTCATTTTTAGATGAAAAACTTAAAAATAAGGTAATAAATGTATAAATAAATATTTAAAAATTTCAGAAAAATTGCTTAATTTTGCTTCAAAATTTACTCTAATTTTTATAAAATGCATACGACTAATTACAAAAATACATTTATCCAAGTGGCTGACGATTGCCCAACGGTTTTGGCTGAGATTCCGCCTGTCAAAGGTGATAAAAGAACAATTGCCAACATTCAGTATGATATTTTGAGTCAAAATCCTTACAAATTTGACTCTGATGAAGTGCTTTTTCAAACGTTTGCCATCAAAAATGACTTGACTGAAAGCGAATTGGCGGAAGCTCGTATTCTGTTTTTTTCAAAAGGACAACCCTGTTTTCGTGCTTCGCCTTTGACCAAACGTTATGGTTGGGGAATTCACAATGATGAAAATGGTAAAATTGCTTTGGTCGCTTCTGAAAGTGAAAATTATCATCAATTCGTTGATAATCAATCGGTTAAATGCGTGAAAGCGATGAAGTCAAGTAAGTAGTTTTTGAAAAATGAAAGAATATAAAAACGTTGATGAGTACGTAGCGAGTTTTCTAGAAGCGACACAATTGCTATTGGAAGAACTCAGAGAATTGATTTTGACGACCGTTCCCGATGTCGAAGAACGGATTAGTTACGGTATGCCTTCGTACAAATGGAAAGGGATTTTGGTGTATTTTGGAGCGTATGCTAAGCATATTGGTTTTTATCCGACAGGCTCGGGCGTTGCACCTTTTACAAACGAACTTTCTACTTATAAATGTTCAAAAGGAACGATACAACTTCCTCTAAATCAAGTACTTCCATTGGATTTGATACGAAAAATTGTACTTTTTAGAATGGAGGAAAATGAAGCGAAGGAAGTTGAAAAAGGTAAAAAATAGATTGCGTTTTAGCAATTATTTGGCTTTTTCAATAATATATTTAATATATGGAAAACCATAATGAACCGATAATGCGTCCAACTTCATCACCAGGGCATTTGCCTTTAATCTCATCAAAATGTACTTGATCTCCCGCCTTTATTTTTTGCAAAGCGTTGATTATCTGAGGATTAAAATTTTCACCATAATTCATAAAAGACTGATAATCTCTATTTTTGGAAACTATATCAACTGCGAATGATTGTATTGAGCACATATTATTGATGTATAGATTATAGTCGTAATCAATGCCTAATTTTGAGGCAGCCTTCATAATACCAATGGGAATATCACCACCTTTGGCATAACGGTCTTCTACTGCCAAAATCACAATGGCGTTGGGAATTCTTCTGCAATAAAAGTCATGTTTTTCTATGATTTTTCCTCTATGCAGTACAAGAATACTGGTCTTTCCTGTCTTCGTAGCTCTTGCTATATAGCTACCTTTTTCGCCTAAAATTGAAACACCATTGTCTGCACTGATTTCGAGTTCTTTGGAAGGAATTCCTTCGGCGATGACCTTTAGTGGATTATCCACACCGATATATAGTATTTGCAAATTTGCTATACTTATTGTACTGTTTTGTGCTTGTGTTTTTATCGTAAAAAATAAGATTAAAATACTGAAAACCAGTTTTTTGTACATAGTTATTTTTGAATGATCAGAGTTGAGTTTTAAGAATTAATTTGCAAAAATTTCGATTTATGAATACGAATTGTTTTTTCTGTTCCTAAGCGGTATTTCACATTGTCGATAAGGAATTTATCGCCGATTTGAGATTTTTCTATAATTTTCAAGAGTGTTTCATTAAATTTTGCACCTTTATTGACACCTTTTTGAATATCATTGTTTTTATCTATAAAAACATACTCAAAATCAAAGACTTCAAAAGGTATTTGGTAAGGAGAATCTTCAAAAATAACATTAATTTCATTTAGTTTATCTGGAAGGCAATCTCCACACCTACAATTTTTGGAATACATTCGCTGAAAGTCAGCCCTTATCTTAGGCTCGGGCAAAGGTTTTACTCTAAAAAAATGTTCTGCAACTTTATTTCCTGTTTTAAAAATAGAAATGGTAGCCTTGCCCGTTTTATCAGGTAAAACATTAAAACGGTTATTTTCAATAAGGGAAATTGTACCGTTGTTAATGCTAAAAGTCAATGCTGAGATTGGTGTATTCTCCACAGCTATTTTCACTTCATTTTGAATATTTGCAAAAAGCAAATCAATTTTGATAGCACTTACAACTGTTTGTGCTACATTTTTTTCAAAAACAAAAATAAGAAAAATAAAAAACTGTAAGGTTTTGAACATATCGCTTTTAGTTTTTAAACGAATACGTTGATTTTTTTATTGCGCTTTAATTTTTTAAAATATGGTTAGCAGTTTACTTTTTGTCAGATAAATAGTAAGTATTGACAGAATATCGAAGACCAACAAGGAATTGATGACCTTTAAGTTCTTTATCACCAAAAATCAAATTGCGATAGCCAACGAAAAAATCTATATACTTTTGGTTTAAAGAAGGCGCATAGCGAGGCTGATAATTATAGTATTCGTGCGACCTCAAATAAGGTTTCCCAAATCTGAAAAGGCGACTAAATTCTATGGAAGGGCAAAAGCCATCTAATGGACCAAGTTTTTTATCTTTCTTTTTGTAAAAAAAACTTGAATAATTGAAGCCTAAACTTGTTCGGCTATACGACTTTGTTGTGTTGCCATGATTAACACCTATTGTTAGACCAAAACTTAAAAAACCAACAGCTTTGTAGTGTTCGTAATCACTCGGGATCGTAAAATTCTTTTTGACTTTTCCAGTTATAAAATCCATTGTAATGCCCCAGAGCATCTTGTTTTTTGAAATGTTTTTTAAAAAAGCCAAATTTCCACCGCCTTCTGACTTGATAAAATCATTAGCAGTACCGCCAAAAGTAGCAAAAGTAGCAAAAGTAGAGCCCATACTTGTTGTTCCAAAATTTTTAAAATTATTAAAAATAGAGTCTTTTTCCTGACTAAAAACTATATTTGACAAGAAAATGAAAAGAAAGAATAAAGTATTAGGTTTCATTTTAAATTTTTTATAAATTATGTTTTTTTCTCAGACTTAATTTTCTTAACCATATTAATGGTTTGCAACTGTTTGATTTTGGGTCTATAATAGAGCAAAGCTGGAGCTTGGTGCTACTTACATTTTCCAACGCAGCGCAACACTAAAATTCCTTCCTGCGGCACTTACGCCCGAAGCAAAAACACGGTAATGACGGTCTAAAATATTCTCTACGGCAACTTGTAAGAATAAATTTTGATAAATATTGTATTCTCCTCGCAAGTTAAAAGTTGTCCAAGCTGGCATAAAACCGCTTGTTGGATTGGCAGAATACAGCTCATTGTCTTCTGTTCCAAGGCGATAATCGGCTGATTTTTTTGCTCCGTTGAACATTGTATAAAACGAAAATTGTACTTTTTCTTTTTGATAATCCAAACTAATTCTACCAAAAACAGGTGGAATATGGTCAAGCGGTGTTTCTTTGTCGTTGTCTAAAACACGACCTTTTGTAAAAGTATAACTTGCTGATAATGAAATGTTTGTATAGATTTTAATTTTTGTATTTGCCGAAAATCCGTAAATGTAAGCATCAGAAATATTCTGTGTGGTGAAAATTGCCGTATTTTTTCCTCCAAAAAGAATAGAATCTTTGCCTTCATAAGGGCTTGGTGCAAGGGTCAGCGCATCGTTGTAAAGCGTTGCAAACGGGATAAATTGAAAATAAGATTGCTTATTGTTCCATCTTTTTGCCAAAATGAATTCTGTACCGAAGGTTTTTTCTGGCTTCAAATCATTGTTTGGAACAATTAAGCGGTCTGCGTTGCTTTCAAAAACCTTTGCGACATCATCTACATTTGGCGCACGATAAGCGTTTGACAATGAGCCACTTATAGAAAAATTATTTTTTAAAGTATGGCTAAAACCAAGGCTTGTTACCAATGCGCTGTGTTTTTGATTTATTTCGCTAAAAGGAAATGGAAAAAAAGTTTTATCCTTAAAAAGAGCGTTTAAAGTCGTATAATTGTAGCGGATTCCATATTGAAAACTGGTGTTTTCTGATTTTTTATGAAGATTGGTAAAATAAGCGGCAAAAGAATTCATCTGCGAACCGCCATCGGGATAACGGGTACTTGCTGCGCCAGTTTCGCCCGTTTTGATGTTCGTGAAATTTGCTTTTGAAGCCACATCATTTGCCTGAATTTCGATGCCGTATTGGTTTTCGTATTTGCGAATGGTTTTTCTAAAATCAGCATTTAAGCTCATAACTTTCACATTTTCAATGCGTTGTGTTCTTATTGAACTTCCAATATTTCGAGTATTGCGACTTTCTTCGATGTTTTGGTACGCAGCCACGACTTGCATTTTATCCGAAAAAAATGTTTTCTTTTTATTTTCAAAATGATAAGAAAGCATTGTTCTTTTTTGAGGGCCATAATACCATTCCGCCTGTCTTGGAAGACCTTTTGAATCCGTTTCCGTCAAACGGTCATAACGAGGAATATCGCTTGAATTTGACAATTGAAAGTTTAATGTATGCGTAATATCTTCATTTTGTTTGAACAATACTTTTTGAGAAAAATCATATTGAGAATACGCTGTTCCTTTTTGTAAGAAAACATTGTCATTTTTTACGATACTGACCTTATTATTGATGCGCTCCAAGTAAAAAGTACGTTTTCCCCAATTGCCATATTTTTCATCAAAATTTTTGCCTGTTTTTAAATCGCCAAAATCAGAATAAGTAAAATTTGATAAAAAACCAAAGCGTTTTTTACTAATATTTAACTTCAAATTGGCTGTTTTCTCTTGATTTGCACTTGAAAAACGGGTCATTCCACCAATTTTAATGTGCAAATCATCGTCATTAAACGTTTCTGGTTTTTTAGTTTGAAAATACATCACGCCACCGAGTGCATCGCTGCCATAAAGGATAGAATTTCCACCAAAAAGCAACTCGACACGCTCCAACATATTTGGGTCGAGCGTAATGACATTTTGCAAGTGACCGCCCCGATAAATAGCATTGTTCATACGCACGCCATCAACGACCAAAAGGACTTTATTTGCCTCGAAACCTCTCATAATTGGGCTTCCGCCACCGCCTTGCGAGCGTTGTACCATGACTTGACCACTATTTTCGAGTAAATGCGCTGCGGATTGTGGATTGGAAAATTCGATGTTTTTTAAACTTATGATTTTGACATTACTGTTGTTTTTGCTGTTGTTGTTTTCCATTCTGCCAGCCGAAATGCTGACTTCATTTAAGTCAATGCTGTCTTTTTGTGCAAAAATATTAAATGTATAAAATATTGATAGTAAGGTGATTGTGATTTTTTTCAAAGATTATATATTTTTAGTCAAATTATTGACAATGATGTGGAAAACACCGAGTAATACATCAATTTGGTCTAAGTAAAAAGTTTTATTGTGAATAGACAATTCATTGTCTTGGAGTCTTAAAAAACGCCATTCGCCGCCAGTGGTTGCGCAGCCATAAATACAAGGTGTTGGCTTTACATTTTTTTGATTGAATAAGCTAGCAGCATACATTTGAGCAGCACATTGTGCAATTCCCCATTGCAAATCTTCGTCTTTTGCTTCAGCGAAAGCGATAATTGGGGCGGAAAGTTGATAGCTATCTGGGTTTGCAGAAAAGAAAAAATCACACGGGCCATTTAAGTCTTCGTCACTATTTACGTTGAGTTCTTCGCCAGAGTAAAGGGAGATTTTGTCACGAAAGAAAAGATGAACTTCCGACAGTACAGGTGATATTATACGTTCTGATTTTACTTTTTCATTGTTTAGAGCTACAATTTCTGCGATTTCTAAGGAATGTTTGAGCCACTCCGACGGTACTATTGGCGTAATTTCTCCAAATAAATCACTTCTCCTATCAGTTAAGTTAAATTTACTTGTAACAGAGCGTAGTTTTTTATAATTGCTGTATCCCATATTTTAGTATTTTATTACAAAGTTAATATGATTTTTTATTTTTTTTAATGATGGCAATGTTTTTTTGTATTCTATTCTTTAATTTTCTCCATCCAAAGTACAAGCCCAGTTATTGTACTAAAATGAATTTCGTACAATTGATTGTTCACTGCTTCATAGTAACCATTTGCAATGATGTGATGTCCAATTTCGTAGTGGTAATGTTTGGTGTCATCTTGGTCTTCAAAAAATACTTGCTTTGCGTACCCTTTGACGATTAGTTTTTGAGAATATTCTATTTCTTCTTGATATTTACTTTTTTTTTCAGCAAGGTAGAAAAAACGGCTGAGTGCAAACAAAGATGTTAAAAAAATAGGTAAGACCAACGGTGATTCGATGTCAAAAAAATAAAGACACAACCACAAACATAGTGCTGACACAACACAAAAAATTTGCCATTTTTTTGTATTTTCTGACTTTACTCTAAAAAAAATTACGTCACTTTCTGAGAGTGAACTACGGGTTTCGCTGAGTATCATTTTTTATTTTTTTTCTAAAAACGCTAAAAAATCGCCCATAGTATTGAATTTTGGCTTATAATCTTCTGGAAAACGAGTATTGAGATAAGCTAAATTCAGTGGTAAAAGTCCAAGCGAAATGCGATAATCGTCAATGATTTTTATATTTTCGATTCGTCGAATGTAAGGTTTATCGTTGTCATCATAAGAACACATTTGTCCAGAAAACTGTGTTGCGAATGGGTTTCCTTTTGTTTTTGTTGCAAAATAACTGTCATAAATGGAAGCAAACGCACCAGCTGACAAAATCTTTTTTTCAATTAATTTTAAAATATAAGGTTGTAAAGTTTCAAATTTGTCAGGGTAATAAGATTGATGTCTAAGCAAAACCATTAGACTCTGCTGCCCTATATTCTTTTCATAAATATCAGGTTTTTGTAGCAATTGTAAGAGTTGAGGAAACACAAACTGGGTATCAATATTACAAAAAATTCGTTCTCGTAATGATTTTTTCACACTGTCTAAACCATAATTTTTTTCTCGAAACAACTGATCAACATTGATTAATATTTGTAGCTTAGTATTTAAATCAACGTAACTACTCAGGTTATATTTAGTAAAAAAATAAATATTTTACAAAAACCCTGTATCTTGTGGCGATGAGTTTACGCAAAGAAAATATAACCCTTCGA
>JAYWHK010000017.1:0-14674 GCA_043777755.1 Saprospiraceae bacterium | reverse complement strand
GCTACTTTACTTGAAAAACTTAATAGCACAAAATATTGATTATCAAGTAATTATAAAATTTAATTCCGCTTAATAAAACCGTGCCGCTCAGTAGTGGTATATGTGCCAAATGTTAAAATTTTAACTTTTCGACTTATGGATTTGCATTTTTAATTAACACGCCATACATTTGCATTATTAATTGTTTGCAAACGTTAAGTTACTGGAATAGTTCTCAACAACCTAAACCTATTTTATTACTCATGTTCATAAAGCTGGAAAATTTTTTTAATTTTCTTTTCAAAAACCTTTTTTTATCATTAAATTTTTTGTATCTTTATGAAATCAATTTTTTCAAACGTACAAACGTACAAACGTACAAACGTATTCTTATTATTCTTACTAAGCTGTAACTTTCTATTCGCTCAAGCAACTGGTACTCCTGCTTTACTCGGGGTTGTTGTAAAAGCCCATAGTCTTGCGCTTGAAGGAGTGAACGATGTTGACGTAACAGTGACTTCCGCTGCAAAGTCTACTAATACAGTAACTCAAAATCACCCTGCTTTACCAAGTGTATTTACCTCTCCTAACGCAACTCAATTTGCTAACTTTGATGGTGTTTTCTTTCATTTGTTTCCAGATGTTGTACTATCTTCTCCTCCTCCTGTTACTTCATATTCAGTAGTATTGAAAAGAGATTTTGATATTCTCAATGGTGTATCTGTTAGTGATTTAGGAGCAATACAAAGTCACGTTTTAGGGACAATTCCTTTCTCTGAATATTGGCAATATGTTGGAGCGGACGCTTCTTTGAATGGTAGGGTATCTATGCAAGATGTAGTTATTATCAGAAAAGTAATATTAAAACTTTATCCAGACTATAAAAGTCAAGGATTTAGCTCTGAATCATGGTCTTTTGCGGATTTGCGTAATTTCTTAACCGTAAATAGTACTGGTGGAGGATATACACTTACGTCAGCAGGAAAACAATATTTTGATAATCCTACTACTATTCCAGGTTACCCATGGACTGTATTAGGCAATAGTGATCATCCTTTTCCAGAAGGTGTTTTACTGAACTCTTCACAGCAAATTAGACTTTATGATGCTTTTAAAACGGGGCATTGTAATAGTGTTTCTACCCCTCTTACATTACAAGCAAATAATAACTCATTTAGTAATGCAGTGGGTAGTCAGCAACGTCAGCAAATTTTCGATATTGAGCAAAATACACCAATCAAAAAAGGAGATATTTTTTCGGTTACTTTTTCGGTCAAACCCAGCGCAGAAACGCTTTATGGATTCCAATTTGCTACCAAAATCAATCAAAAATCAGTTAGTTTGATTGATGTCAAGAGTGAGGATATACCAAATTATAAAAACGAAAACCTTAACATTGACACTAAAAATAACGAACTTCGCTCTCTTTGGTTGAGTAATGATGGTAATATTGAAAAAATAAATGAAGATAAACATTTATTTACAATATCATTAAGAGCAAATGAAAACATTGAAGATGTATCTCAGGTTTTTCCTATTGATGAAAGTATTTTACCCACAGAATTTGTAAACATCAACAATATACCTACTTCGGGTAATATAAAATTGAAAGTAGATAAACAATCTTTTATATCTGAGACAAAAGTTTATCCTACAAACTTTACTGACAGGCTAACGATTGATTTAAGTACCTTAGTAAAGTCCGAGTTTGTTGATTTTTACCTTTATAGAGTTGATGGTACATTGGCTTTCTCAAAAACAATAAACGTAGAAGAAGGTAATAATAACAATATAGTTGAAGGTTTAGAATCTTTAACAAAAGGAGCATATTACTATGTATTAAAATCTAACAATGGTACTATAAAGAATAGCGGACTATTAACAAAATAGTGCTTATAGCTTTTGATGGAGTTGGAAATAGGGAAACCTACATCCAACTCTATTTTTATTTTTAATATCGAAATTTATTTTTCTATGAAACAGTTTACCTTTTTTATTTTTGTATTCTCAACTATAATAGCAAATGCTCAAAAAATTATTTTTGTAGATGCCAATAATACTTCATCTGTTAAGAATGGATTATCTTGGCAAACAGCTCTCGATAATCTACAAACAGCTTTAGTGTCAGCAACAGCATCTAATAATCAAGTATGGGTAGCCAAAGGCGTGTATTATCCTACAAATGATAATAATAAGGATACTGCTTTTATCGTTAATAAAGGTGTAAAATTTTATGGGGCTTTTGAAGGTTCTGAAAAAAGTATATATGAACGAAAACTGAACAAAAATACTACAATTTTAAGTGGAAATATAGGGAGTAAAGCTGATTCAACAGATAATTCTTACAATATAATTCGTTGTATTAATTGTGATAGTTCAACCATCATTGATGGTTTTCAGATAGAAGCTGGTTACGCTTACAATAGTGACGCATTAGAACCCGTGGAAGGTCATATGAAATGTGGTAGTGGAGTGTTTATTGATGGTATTTCACAAGGTATTAACGCAAGTCCGATTATTAAAAACTGTAAATTTTACAATAATGCTGCACGAACACAAGGTGGAGCTATTTATTATTTTCAAAATAATAAAAGTAATGCAAATATTATTGTAAAAAATTGTTATTTCGTCAATAATAAAAGTTTTTATGGCAGTGGTATTTATTACCGTAGTACTTCATCGTTTACTCAAAATTCATTAGTCGATAGCTGTATTTTTGAAAAAAACTATGCTCGTGCAGAAGGAACTGGGATTTACCTTTCTAACGAAAATCCTAATCAAACTTTTAGAATTAATAATTCTTTTTTTAAAAACAATATAGCTATTTCAGAAGGTGGAGGAATTATGGGGTGGTTTTATGTCAGTACAAATCATAAAAATGCTTTTCACATTAAAAATTGTTTATTTGATAATAACAAAGCAAATGGAGGTTCATCTATTTCTATATCGTCTTATACTTCAATCATCAAGCCCAAATTAGAAAATGTTAGTTTTATTAATCACAAAACTAAAATGATAAGCCTTTTTAATA
This sequence comes from Saprospiraceae bacterium, assembly GCA_043777755.1. GTDB lineage: Bacteria > Bacteroidota > Bacteroidia > Chitinophagales > Saprospiraceae > CANHEE01. The sequence continues at coordinate 11,664 of JAYWHK010000017.1, read as the reverse complement.
CAAGTGCAAAAGATACTACTTCTTTAAATTATTGTTATTTTTATGGAAATAATACAAAAAATAGCATATCTGGTTCAAATTTAACTATATTAAACTCTAAATTTATTTCTAACATTGACAGTTTGTCACAGATTCGAGTTAGCTCTTTTAGTGGTGGTATTAAAAGTTTTTCAATCGTAGAGAATTGTATGTTTGCTAACAATACAACCCTATTTAGTTTAGTTGGAACATCAAAAGACTCCGCTCGAATAACAATAAAAAATTCCACTTTTTGGAATAATAATTCAATACTAAATTCTTCTGGCACGGGTGTTTTGAATTTTGATCCAAATAAAAAAAACTATATTTTTTCTTTAGCTAATTTTAAAAACTGTATTTTTCAGAAAAATAATCCAATAAATAAAAATATCTTTGATGGACAAACAGCTATTACTTTAGAGAATTGTGGTATTGATTTAGATAGCATAGAAAATTATCTAAACAAAGATAGTAATAATGGAAAAATATTAATTTATGGGAAGAGTAATATTGTGAATAAATATTTTATAGATACAAGTACTTATAAATTATTTCCCTGCTCCCCTGCCATCAATGCTGGCAACAATGTCTTGTCAAGCGACCTACTAACTGACATAGACGGCAAACCTCGATTCCGTCATGGCAAAATTGATATTGGTCCTTATGAATACGACGAATATGATGTTAGTAAATATGAAATAAAACCAACCATTTGTGAAAGCAAACAAGGCATTTTCACACCAACTTTGACAGGAAATTGTAGCAATACGCCTATGATTACTTGGAAAAATGATAAAAACGTAAGCGGAACAGGAGGGAATAATCTTGGTGCAGGTGTTTATACTTTTTTTGTAAAAGATTCAAATGATTGTGTTGATACCGTAAAAAACATCAAAATAGACAATAAAAGTTTCATTGGTTTGTCAAATGCGACACTCAAAGGTGTCAGTAAAGCAGGCGAAAAAGATGGCAGTGTAGGAATTGTAGCCATGACAAATGCAATGCCACCTTTTAAATACCTTTGGAGTACAGGCGATACGACAGCTCAAATTACAAAATTGGGTGTAGGTATTTATGCAGTCAGCGTAACAGATGCAAATGGTTGTTTTTTTACAACCAGTTTTCAAGTGAGTATTTCGACCAATGTTTTTGACAATATTGGTAACTTTGATTTTCAAGTTTTTCCAAGTCCCGTTGATGACAATTTAACCCTTGTTTTTGAAGGCGAAGAAATGGATTTTTATCTTTTAAACCAACAAGGGAAATTATTGTTAGAACAACAAAATGCAAAAGATAAAACCCAAATTGATGTATCAAACCTTGCAGCAGGCTTTTATATTTTACAAGCAAAAAATAAAAAAGGAAAAATGATAAATAAAAAAGTAATCGTACAGCATTGATTGTAGTCCTTTATCCAACAGGACAAACCGAAACGATGAAAGGAAGTGTGCAATTGATGCGATAGAAAACATTGTATTTTTTCTAAAAAAAAACGCTAACTTGATTGTACAAATTAGCGTTTTTTTATTTTTTTGGCAAAACAACTTTTACCTTTTCAATTCTACGTTTATTGACATCTTCTACTTTAAAAAGAACTTTATTTAAGGTGATTTCCACTCCTTTTTTAGGGATAATTCCTGTTGATTCCAAGATTAAACCACCCAAAGAATCTGCATCGCCACGGACTTCTTCAAAATCCGTTTGGTCAATTTTTAAAAAACGCAAAACATCATTCAATAAGGTTTTTCCTTCAAAAATGTAGGTAAATTCGTCAATTTTTTTGTAATCAATCTCAAATTCATCGTCAAATTCATCACGAATATCACCAATGATTTCTTCGATGATGTCTTCCAGTGTCAAAATTCCAGCTGTTCCACCATATTCATCAACAACGATAGCGATGTGTTGTTTTTCTTTTTGAAAAAGGCGAAGCATATCGTCAATTTTTTTTGTTTCAGGCGTATATAAAGGAACAGTTTCTAACAATGCTTGCCAATGAAAATGCGCAGGCTCGTTCAGATGCTCTAATAAATCTTTACTGTACAAAATTCCTTTGATGTTGTCCAAATCTTCGTCATAAACAGGAAGGCGAGAAAAACCAGATTTTTTTACAATTTCTAAAATAGTTTTGAAATCATCATTGTACTCTAAAGCAATAATATTCGTTCTCGGACATAAAATTCGCTTGACAGGAACATCGCCAAAGGTAACGATGCGTTTCAAAATATCCGCTTCTTTTGCCGTTTCGTTGTGGGACATTGCCAACTCAATGGCTTTATCAAAATCTTCACGACTGACCACATTCGAGCCGCCGGTGCGTTCTTCGATGCGTTCCTCTAAGCGGTCTGTCCACCGCACCAACAAACGACTCAAAGGACTCCAAAATTTTGATAAAATCATAATCGGACCTGACATGAATTTTGCCAAGCTAAGGTTATTGCCACGGGCATAAAGTTTGGGTGTTATTTCTCCAAAAAGAACCAAAAGCCCTGTTACACCAACGACTGTAATCAAAAAATTTATCGTTTCTGCTAGCCATTCCGCTGAAACAGGCAAGCCAAAACGTTGAATAACGCCATCTGACCATTGTAGAAAATAGCTGTTTGCAAAAAAACCTTTGATGAAATAATCTGCAATTACTACGATTCCAATATTGATTAACGTATTGGTTATCAACAAAGTAGCTATCAATGTTTGTGGCATTTCAAGCAAACGAACAATATTTTTATTGATTGGATTGTCTTCGTGTTGGCGAAGTTTTTCGATTTCGCTCGGTGACAAAGAAAAGAAAGCAACCTCAGAAGCTGCCATTAGTGCAGAACACAACAAAAGTAAGCCAATAGATGCCAAAACACCAAATACAAGCGAAGGCGTTGCTTGCAAAAAAAGAGGAGCGTATAGGTTAAAACTCAGGGGTATATCAGTATCCAAAATATAGATTTTTTAGTGAAAATGAAAATAAGTGCTTGCTTGTTGCAGCTAACATTTTAAGCGATACAACAAGCAAAACACTAAGAAAATGCAAAATTACTGCCAAAACAGCGATTTAGCAAGTATTTCATCAAAAATATACTTTTTAGAATGGCAAATCGCCTCCATCAGGTTCTGCATCTACGAATTGTCCAGCATCTACGACAGGTGTTGTACTACCGCCATTGTTAGGACGAGCTGCCATTGGAGGTTCTTCGCTTGGAAGATAACCACCGCCTTCGCCTTCCCGTTTTTCACGGTCTAAGACTTTAATGGCACTCGCTAAGACTTCCGTAATGTAGCGTTTTTGACCATCTTGTGTCGTGTATTCACGATGCGTTAATTTGCCTTCAATATAGACCAAGCGACCTTTTTTCAAAGCACGTTCTGCTTGTTCCGCCAAAGCACGCCAGCACACGATGTCGTGCCATTCGGTGACTTGCTGAAGTTGTTCATTTTTGTCACGATAATACTCGTTGGTTGCGAGTGAAAATTTGGCGACGACTGCGCCATTCTCAAGGCGGCGAACTTCGGGGTCTTTACCCAAGTTGCCAATAAGTGTTACACGATTAAGCATAATGTAGTTCTCTATTTTTTGCGTTTGTGAAATATTGGTTTTCTCATTGTTTTACTAAAACAAAGATAAAGATACGTTTTTATCTTGACAATACAAATCAATTAGCCGAGGAAATGCAAATTTTTTTATTTCATATTCAAAAATTTTCAACATATTATCTTTAAAAACAATATCATCGCCCAATATTTCTATTTCGACGAATTGTGCAAAAACGGTTTGATGTGTCAGAATATGTTTGTATGGTTTTGATATTTTGATATTTTTAAAATTTGTTGATTCATTGATTTGAAAATAATTTTCACCAATTTTCCCCAAATTTTCGTTTGTGATTTCCAATAATTTTTCACTTTCTACCATCGGAAATTCATACAAATTCTGCCAAATGTCTTTTTCTACTCGTTTCCTAATCCACGTTTCATTTTTTTCATTTTTAAAAATAAAATAATTAAAAAAACGCTCTTTTTTGATTAATTTTTTAGATTTTACGGGTAAAAACGCTACTTTTTCTTCTAAAAATGCCTGACAATTTTCTCTTAAATTACAAGTGCCACACAAAGGATTTTTAGGCATACAATGCGTAGCTCCAAAATCCATAATGGCTTGATTGTAACGTGCAGGTTGCGTTTGGTCTAAAAGTTTTTCCGCTAAATCTCGAAATTTTTTGATGCCTTCTGTACTATCAATTGGCGTTTCGATTCTAAAAAAACGAGAAAGCACTCGATATACATTTCCATCTACTACGGCATAAGGCAAATCAAAAGCAAAAGAAGCCAGTGCAGCCGCTGTATAAACGCCTACTCCTTTGATTTTCAGAATGTTATCGTAAGTATTTGGAAAAATATTTCCACAATCGTAAGCAATATATTTGGCGGCAGTGTGAAGATTTCGAGCTCGAGAATAATAACCCAAACCTTCCCAACTTTTCATCACATCGTCTTCCGCAGCATCAGCGAGGTCTTTTACCGTAGGATACTTCTCAATAAAATGCAAGTAATAAGGCAAGCCTTGCTCTACTCGAGTTTGCTGCAAAATAATCTCAGACAACCATATAAAATACGGATTTTTGATGCCTTTCCAAGGCAAAGGTCGCAGATGTGCATCTGACCAAACGAATAGGTTTTTTGTAAAAAAAATAGCTTTTTCTTCATCCACAGCATCACTCCTTTAAATATTTTTTTACAAAAGTAAATCATTTTTAAATATTTATTCAAGCAATGTCTGTATTTTTGCAAAAAAATTACATTTTACTATGAAGCATTTATATCTAATTTTGTTTGTTTGCTCTTTTTTAGCTTGTAAAAACGAAACAAAAAAAGGCGATACGCCTTTTGCCAACTGCAAATGCGGCAAACCTGAGCCAATTTTTAAAGAAGGTGGAGAAGCCATTATTGCTGACCGTAACTTCACGATGACCAAAGAATCTGGCATTGAAAACATCTCTTTCAAAGATGGTGTAGAATTGCAAGTAATTCAGTCGGGTTGCAATGAAATCATTCAAGAATTTACTTTTTCTTATAAAAAAGACGATTCAAAAGGTGATGCTGAATTTTGGAAAGACCAAGCTATTGTTGAGTTTAAAAAAATTGGCTCAATTTCTGACCGTTATTTTCCATTCAAACAATGGGCTACTGCCATCGAAGCTGCAAAACCAATGTTGAAAATTGGAGAAGCCGTAGAATTGGAAAAAGATTTTTTCGTAACCATTGATAAAATTCAAAACGGTGAAAATGTTCAATTGATGGTAAAGCTACACGCAAAAAGTTGTTAGAAATATTTTTTGATACATTTTTTATAAAATATTTTTAATTATAAAATTTTTGTTTTAATTTTGTGAAAAAATAAAATTTAGATATTACATCAATGGCAGATTTATTAGAAAAGGTAGTAGAAAAAGTAGTATATGACGAGGACAATATACGCTCGTTGGATTGGCGTGAACACATTCGTTTGCGTTCTGGTATGTACATTGGTAAATTGGGTGATGGAACATCGCCCGACGATGGTATTTACGTACTCATCAAAGAGGTTTTAGACAACTCGATTGACGAATTTGTGATGGGCAACGGTAAGCAAATTGACATTACGATTAAAGATGGTGTTTGCGAAATCAAAGATTTTGGTCGTGGTATTCCCTTGGGAAAAGTCGTTGATTCAGTTTCTCAAATCAATACGAGTGGAAAATTTGATTCCAAAGCCTTCAAAAAGTCTGTTGGTTTGAACGGTGTCGGTACAAAAGCGGTCAATGCGCTTTCCGAAAATTTTAGGGTACAATCCGTCCGTGAAGGAGATATGAAAGTTGCCGAATTTTCAAAAGGTGTATTGATAAATGATGCCAAAGTTTGCAAAACGGAACTTCCAAACGGAACGATGGTGAGCTTCCGCCCTGACGAAACGATTTTCAAAAACTACCGTTTTTTGAATGAATACGTCGAAAATCAGATGTGGAATTATGCCTATCTAAACGCTGGTTTGAAAATTCATTTTAACAGTAAAACTTTCCATTCTAAAAATGGTTTGTTGGACTTGTTAAATCGAAAAACAGAGGCTGAATCTGTCCGTTATCCTGTTATTCACTTAAAAAGCGAAGATATTGAGGTAGCAATTACGCATGGCGAACACTACGGTGAGCATTATTTTTCTTTTGTGAATGGTCAAAATACAACGCAAGGCGGTACGCACTTAGCGGCTTTCCGTGAAGCAATTGTCCGTACAATTCGAGAACATTTTAAGAAACAATTTGATTCCAAAGATATTCGTGCTTCGATTATTGCAGCGATAAGTGTGCGTATCGAAGAACCTGTTTTTGAAAGTCAAACGAAAACAAAGTTGGGTTCTTTAAATTCTGCGCCCGATGGACCTTCGATGAAGGTTTTTGTAGAGAGTTTTTTGGTGAAAGAATTGGATAATTTTTTACATAAAAATCCAGAAACGGCAAAAGCACTCGAAAAACGTATTTTGCAATCAGAACGTGAGCGAAAAGACATCGCTGACGTAAAGAAAATTGCGAATGAACGTGCCAAAAAAGCAAATGTTCACAACAAAAAACTACGTGATTGTCGTGTTCACTTGAATGAAAAAGGCGATGAAGCGGCAAAGTTAAATACAACCGTTTTCATTACGGAAGGTGATTCTGCAAGTGGTTCTATCACAAAAGCAAGGAATGTTTCGACGCAAGCGGTATTTTCTTTGCGTGGAAAACCACTGAATTGTTATGGTTTGACGAAAAAAATTGTGTATCAAAACGAAGAATTTAACCTCCTTCAACACGCCCTAAACATCGAAGACAGTTTGGACGATTTGCGTTACAACCGTGTCGTTATCGCAACCGATGCCGATGTTGATGGTATGCACATTCGTTTGTTGTTACTAACTTTTTTCTTGCAATTTTTTCCTGATTTGGTAAGAAACGGGCATCTTTTTATCTTAGACACGCCACTTTTCCGTGTTCGTGACAAAAAAGATACATATTATTGTTATTCTGAGAGTGAAAAACAAATTGCGATTAAAAAATTACGTGGCAAACCAGAAATTACTCGATTCAAGGGATTAGGAGAAATTTCTCCTGATGAATTTGCTGATTTTATTAATGACAATATAAAATTAGAGCCTGTTTTGTTGCATGAAGACATAAGTATTGACAAAATTTTGGATTATTACATGGGCAAAAATACCATGGAACGCCAAGAATTTATCATCAATAACCTTCGTATTGAGTTAGATGCAATTGAAGATGGGGAAAGTATCGAAGAAGTAATGTTGGAAGCAGAAGCGGCATAAATAAAGAACCAAAATGAAAACAAAAGCAACCGTTTCAACCTTATTGACTGGGGTATTTTATCTTTTTGCATTGGCTGTAATTTTTTTTACAGCCGTAATGGTCACTAAGATTTTGCCTTACTTAAATTTTGAGCGAGCGTATGCTTTTTTAGGAACAAAACCAGATAGAATCCTTGATAAACAGCATTTTATCATTGCATTTTATATACATATTCTGAGTAGCGGTTTCGCATTGGGAACAGGAATTTTTCAATTTTCAAAAATTTTATTGAAAAAACAACCCAATTTACACCGCTACTTAGGAAAAATTTATGTCATTACAATTCTCTTTTTTGCTGCACCTACGGGATTGGTCATTTCTTTTTACGCCAATGGCGGCATGAGTAGCCGAGTTGGTTTTGTTTTGCAATCTTTGGTGTGGTGGATGCTTACGTACTGGGCGTTTTCTGCCATCAAGAATCGCCAAATCGCACAGCATTGCGACATGATGATTCGCTCTTTTGCACTTACCTTGGCAGCTATGAGCTTGCGAACTGAAAGTTATGTTTTATTCACTTTTTTTGAAACAAAACCCTTAGAAACCTACGAAACGGTGACTTGGTTGAGTTGGGTAGGTAATCTACTTTTGGCAGAGTTGATGATTCATTATGGTTTGGGAAAACGAGTTTTAGGTTTTTTGAATGACCATTAAGTAGTACTAAGTCAATAAGTCGCAAGTCCTAAGTCCTAAGTCTTTTAACTCATTGATTTACAATATTTTATAGTATTTTAAAATATTGACTATTTCAGTGAAAGTACTTACTAAGAGAAATAAGCCACAAAAGCATCAAAAATAAGTTTTTTATTAAAAAAATTTGATTTTTTATTAAAAATCCTTATTTTTGCAAAAATTATAAAAGAAAATGAATTTATTCAACATAATTATTAGCGTTATTATTATTATCTGGGACTAAACAACCGTCGGTAATGCGCTTTTAATGGAAAAAACGCTTTGACAGACGGTTGTTTGTCAAAGCGTTTTTTATTTTAAAACCTTAACCAATGAAATACATCATTTCCCTTTTATTTTTAAGCCAAATCGCTTTTGCTCAAAAATCCCGTTTCAAAGAAGAATCAAGGATATAAAAAACTACTAATGAATATTAATAAAAAGAGTATCAAGCAATATATACAAGAACATCAAGCACTTTTTTGGTCTGTCCCCAAGGAAAAGAAAGAGGAGATAAGCGAAATATTGCTTATTGAAACCATATTAAATTATGGAACATGGGAAGATGTCATGGAATTATTTGAGGTCGTAGGGCTTCACCGAGCGGCTAATATTTTCTTCAAGGCATCAGAAAATCGAACCCGACATAATTTTTTACCACAAGTGGAAAATTATTTTAAAATTTATTTTCAACGTCATGCACTATAACATTTTATCCGAGGAACAAGTTGCGTTATTGGATTTTTTAAAGCAATTTAAGAAAGAATACTACTTGGTTGGCGGCACTGCGATTGCATTGCAAATCGGGCATAGACAATCTATTGATTTTGATTTATTCAAATTGACAAGTATCAATAAAAATAAAATTAAGCAACAGATAGATGCTCAACATTTTCAATTTCAACTCATGCACACTGATGCAGAGAGTTTTCATTGCTTGTTGAATGAGGTAAAATTTACTTTTTTTCAATATCCATTTTCTGTCCCAATTAGCATTAAAAATGACAACTGTAAAATGCCTAATTTGTTAGATTTAGCAGCTATGAAGGCTTATGCACTTGGACGTAGAGCAAAATGGAAAGATTATGTAGATTTATTTTTTATTCTTAGAGGTTATCATAGCTTAACAGAAATTAGCGAAGCCGCAAAAAGCATTTTTGGAGATATGTTTTCACAAAAACTTTTTCGGCAACAACTTTGCTATTTTCAAGATATTGACTACACAGAAGAAGTTTTTTACATAAAAGGGTTTGAAGTGCAAGAAGATGAAATTAAAAAATTTTTACTGAATATTGCTACCAATCAATAAAAAAATCTTACTCAATGAAATACATCATTTACCTTTTATTTCTAAGCCAAATCACGCAAGCTCAACAATCTCGTTTCAAAGAAGGCGAAAACCTTTACGTTTGGGCATTGAATGGTTTGAATATGCGAAAATTGCCTGATGCAAAAAGCGATAAAATCGCCGCTTTGCCTTATGGCGAAAAAGTGAGCGTTCAAGCAAATATTGGCGTAATCGTAGCGCACGAAGTCGAAGAATTTAAAGATTTCAAGGTAAAAGGCGTTTGGTTATTGGTAAAATATGGAGATAAAGAAGGTTTTGTATTTGATGGATATTTGTCGAGGTTGGTTGCGCCTGTTAAGAGTGAAAATGGAGTGTACTCTTTAATTGAATACTTGAAAAAAAATATTGGTAGGAAAGGTAATATTATATTTACTTCAAATTATGATAAAAAAGAGCGAAAAGTAGTAAAAGAAGATGAGTTTTCTGGTGATCCTCAACGAGGAAACTATGAAATGAATTTCAATTATGGAATTTCTTATTATTTGCACATTGGAGAAGGCAGCGAAGAAACTTTTACATTTCCTAATGTAAGCCTTTATGAGGGATATATTTTTGCAAAAACTATTTTTAGTCTTTTTGATTTTCGATACGATAAATCTAATAAAAAATTCATACTTGATAATGGTGAAACTTGCCAATTTGAGATTTTTATGAAGGAGAAAAATCTAATCATCAATGGCGGTTGTAATTGTTAAACAATAAAGTCGTATAGCGACGAACGACCCGTAGCGTTAGGTTTCAACCTAACGTATTCGATAAATAATTTATAAAATATTGATAATCAATAAAATAAATATACAATGGCAAATCAAAAAAAGAAACCACAACAACCGATTAGCCCAAAAAAATACATTATGGAAGCGGCTCGAAAACTACCTGTTTTTGAGTGCATCATCAATGAAGGTTGGCAAGAAAGCGGTATTTCTCAAATCATGGTTGCTCGACAAAAACAACATGGTAATCTCCTCGTTGGTATTTATATTGTAGATACTTTTTGTTTGGGCTTAAAAAACACACTTTTTTATGAGAATTTATCGCCTTACGAGTACGAAGCGCAGAAAGTAAAAGTTGCTCAGAGTTCCGAACAAGACTGGGAGAAAATCACTCCAAACACTTGTTTTAACATCATTTATGGTGCAATAGAATATGCCGAAGACCTTGGTTTTCAGCCAAATAAAGATTTTGACGTAACAGAATACATTTTAGATGATGTAGAAACTGTCAAATTTGAAAATATAGAATTTGGTCGTGAAGGCAAGCCATATTATTTCGCAGGTCCTTATGATGATGTAAAAAAAGTAATGAACACGCTCAAGCGCAGTGTTGGTAGCGGTAATTTCCATTACACCTTAGCTGTTGGAGGCTCAAGTTATGAGCGAGATTCAAGTATTGATTTTGGAGAAGAAGATGAGGACGAGGACGAGGACGAACCGCATATCCCTATGGTTGGATTTGAATTTGATTTTTTAGATGACAACTTTAACATAGAAAATACTTTAGATAAAGACATAGTATTTCAAAAAATAATAGAGGATACTGATAGTATTGTAGAGGTGACATTTGAGGGAAATGAAGTGGTCATTTTGTGTAAAGAAGATAAATATAATGAAAATTATGCAAAATCAGTCATACATATTTTTGAAAACTACGTTGATAAATTCATATATCTCAATCTATATTTTACGCTTTCTGGAAAAGGAAAATTGGAAGAGCATAAAGGAAAATTAAAAAAAGAATTTTTCACATTAGATGAAAATGTATCAATAGAAACACAGATGAAATCGGCTGTATTTATGGAGCATTTTCCAACTATAAAAAAACAAGATTTCTTAAAAAAGATGCTTGAAGATGCTCCTATTTTACAATATATGGACGAAATAATGACTTATATAAAAAATAAAGGTTGGCAAAATCAATATATTGTACTTCCTTTTATCAATTATGGCGACAAAGTATATTGGGATGATTCAGAAGACCATATTAGCATTGGAATAACGTTTGATAGGGAGGTATAATGCAAAGCATCGAAAACGAGATTAGAGATTTATTCCAATTTACATTCAATAATCCGCAAAATGAACAGCGGATTGTAGCGATTTTTGACATAAAAAAACTGTCAATACCATAGATACTGACAGTTTTTAAAGTACCAGCGCCAAATGCACTTTTGTAAAACAAAATCCTTCGCTAAAGCGTCCGAAACGTTCTGGTAATGCAAAGATACGGTTGTTTTTAGGATATTTGCAAGTTTTTGGAAGATATTTT
>JAYWHK010000016.1:0-5166 GCA_043777755.1 Saprospiraceae bacterium | reverse complement strand
GGCGACGATGTAGTAGAATGTACAATTTATTCTACCTTAGCACCAAGTACAAGTGTATTGGCAGGGCTTCGTGTAAATCCTACTTTGGGAGGCGCAATATCGAATATGTCACGCACAAGCGGTGGCGGCATGACAGGTGGACCTTATAAGTCAAGTACCAATGAAAGTTCAGCAGGTACACCTCAAAACCCAACAGCAGGATCAGCAACTACTTCAAACGTAACACCTATACCGAATTTGGTAACAACAAAAGTAGCACCAACAGGTACTATTTCGCAAGGTGTGAAATTTGATTATACCCTTACGGTAAATAACACGGGTAGCGTCGCTACATCAGGTGCTATTACCGTAAGAGATACATTGAAAAATGGTTTAAAATACGTGACTTATACAGGTTCTGATTGGACTTGTAGCAAAACAGGTGTTGATTTGAGTGGAAACGATGTAGTCGTTTGTACTTCAAGCACTGTTCTTGCTCCAAACATAGGTACATCGGGTGTTATTTTAACCGTTTTACCTACAAAAGCAACCAACATCAGTAACATGACGTGGACAAGCGGTGGCAGTATGCCAGGTGGTCCTTACAAGTCAGGTCCTACACCAGGTACAGCAGGTAGTGTTCAAAATCCAGCAGATGGAGAACCAACAGGCTCAGGTAACAACCCAGGTGTAGTACCAGTAGTACCAAAACCTATTTTGGTAACAACCAAAGTTGGCCCAGGTACACCAATTGCACAGTATCAAAACTTTGATTACATCTTTAATGTAACCAATAATGGTGCTGCCAATACAACGGGTACAATTACAGTATTAGATACACTCCGCAACGGTTTGAACTACCAATCAACAGGTAGTGCAGGTTGGGCTTGTGCCGTGACGGGAACTGATGCCAACGGCAATCAAATCTTGGAATGTACAACAACCAATGTAATCAATGCCAACGGTGACAATGAAATTTTAAATGTAACCGTAAAACCTACAAAAGCCGTAGCAATCTCTAACATAGCTTATGTTAGCGGTGGTGGAATTCCAGGTGGTCCATATCCTACAAGTCCAGTTTCGACGACAGCAGGAAATGCACTTAACCCAACACCAAACGCACCAGTATCAACGCCAAATACAGCAAGTCCGATACCAAGTATCTCGACTGTAAAAACATCTTTGGCGGCTACAATAGAGCAATTTATGCCTTTTGATTATAAATTTGATTTAGAAAACAAAGGTTCAGCAGCAACAAGTGGTTTATTGATAGTAAGAGATACCTTGAAAAGTGGTTTGAAATATATGTCTATGACAGCAGGTTCTCCTGATTGGACGTGTTCATTGGTAGGTCAAGATTTAAGTGGAAATGACGTAGTTCAATGTCAAACTTCTACTCCAATTGCGGCTTACAACCCACTTACTTTGACAGGCGGAACAAGTACTTATACCATTCGTGTAAAACCAACATTGGCGGGTAGTATTACCAACCTTGCTTGGGTCAATGGCGGCGGTATGCCAAATGGTCCTTACAAAACGGGTTCTACACCAGGAACAGCAGGAAGCCCTATCAACCCAGGTGGCGGTTCTCCTACTTCTCCAACGGTCGTAACACCAGTACCAATTTTGAAAACAGCAAAAGTAGCACCAAGTGTAGCGGTACAACAGTTTATACCGTTTGCTTATACTTTTGATGTATTCAACGACGGTGGCGCAGCAACAGCAGGTGTAATCACAATAAAAGATACCTTGAAAAACGGTTTGATGTTCGTTTCAGGTGGTAATGCTTCATGGACTTGTGCCGTGGCAGGTACTGATGCAACGGGCAACCAAATCGTAGAATGTACTTCTTCAACAGCTATTGCGATGGCTACAACATCTTCGTTCCCGCTTAATGTAAAATCTACAACAGGTGGCGCAACAAGTAATATTGCTTACGTAAATGGTGGAGGTATGCCAGGTGGTCCTTATAAGACAGCCCCAACAACTACGGGTAGTGGAAATCCTACGAACCCAACAGGCGGAGGTTCTACAACCAACAACGTAACGGCTGTACCAAATCTTACAACAGTAAAAGAAGCACCTACAACAGCAATCACTCAATTTGTACCATTTAATTATACCATTAAAGTAACAAATTCGGGTGGCGCAAATTCAGGTGGAACAATTACGGTAAAAGATACTTTAAAAACAGGTTTGAAATACAACGGTTTTGTAGGTACGGGTTGGACTTGTGCAAAAACAGGTGTTGATTTATATGGTAATGATGTTGTTGTTTGTACTTATGCAAATGCAATCGCTGTAAATCAAACTGTTTCTTATACTTTAAATGTAAATCCTACGATTGCGACAAACGTAACCAACATGACTTGGACAAACGGTGGCGGTATGCCAGGTGGTCCTTACAAGTCAGGTGCTACACCAGCTACAGCAGGAAGCATCAATAACCCTACAAGTGGTGGACCAACAGGCACAAGCCCTACCACACCAGTAGCACCAGTAGCAGATTTAAAAACAGCTAAAATAGTTGGCGCAGGTCCATTTAACCAAAACCAACCATTTATTTATAATTTCCAAATTACCAATGCAGGTGGTATTTCTACCACGGGTATGGTAACGATTTGTGATACCTTGAAAAACGGATTAAAATACGTTTCGGGTGGTAATACAGATTGGACTTGTGTAAAAGCAGGTGTTGATGCAGCAGGAAATGATATTGTAAAATGTACAAGTTTGCAAGTAATTGCAATTGGAAATACAACGTCGTTCCCTTTACAAGTCAATCCAACACAAGCAACCAATACAGCTAACTTGGCATGGACAAGCGGAGGCGGTATGCCAGGCGGTCCTTACAAATCAGGTACAACAGCGGCAACGGCAGCAGGCCCTTCTAACCCAGGCGGCGGTACACCAACTGCACCAACGCCAATCGGACCAGGTTTGCCAGATGTGATTTTATTAATTTCACAACCAAGCCCAGTTTTAACAGAAGGATTACAAAGCATCGTTCAATTTACAGTAACCAACCAAGGAAATGGTTCGGCAACAGGACCAGTCAATGTAAATATCACATTGCCTACCGAATTGTCAGCACCAGCAAGTTTTACAAGCGGCTCTTGGACTTGTACAACATCAGGCGTAAGCATTGCGTGTTCTTCGCCAAATACGGCAGGAATTCCAATCAATACTTCTGTACAGTTTGATGTACCAGTCGTACCAGCAGCAGGTTCTCTTGGTAAAATATTGAGTATTTCGGGTACTATTCCAGCAGTCACAAATGAGAATATTGTCAATAACAACAGCGCAACAATGACGGCTAACAACCCTGTTCAAACAGGAACAAGACCAGATTTATTGACGACTATTGGCACAATTCCTACTTTGACAGAAGGTGTTACCTCTATCATTCCAGTTTCAGTTTCCAACATTGGAAATGGTGCAGCAACAGGCGTATTGACGTTCTCAACCAATCTTCCGAATGGTTTAGTCGCACCGCCTACCTTTACACAAAACGGTTGGACTTGTAACACATCAGGTCAAACAGTAAGTTGTAGCAACCCTAATACAACGGGCGTTGCTCCAAATGCAGCAGTTCCATTTGACATTCCTGTAACACCGTCAGTCGGTTCAGCAGGAACGACACCAACTGTAACAGGTTTAGTAAATCAAGTTTTAAATGAATTAGTTACCAATAACAATACAGGAGCTTCAACGGCAGCGCAATCAATACAACCTGCAAATCGTCCAGATGTGCAGACTGTTATTGGTCAGCCTTCAACACCTTTAACAGAAGGTTCCGCTTCTAATATTCCTGTAACTTTATATAATATTGGTACTGCACCAGCAACAGGCGTATTGACATTCAGTACCAATTTACCGAACGGTCTTACAGCACCATTAACCTTTACAGAAAATGGTTGGACTTGTAATACTTCGGGACAAACGGTAAGTTGTTCTAACCCTAATACATTAGGACTTCATGCGGCAGCGGGACCAACGACTTTCAATATTCCTATCACACCAAGTGTTGGAACAGCAGGTCAAACACCTACGTTGTCAGGTTCTGCATCGCCAGTAATCAATGAAACGGCAACTGCCAATAACACAACTTCGATGACACCAACAGGTGCAATCGTTCCATTGGCAAGACCAGATTTGACGACGACTATCGGACAACCAGCACCAGATTTGACAGAAGGTGTTACTTCTAATATTCCAGTAACACTTGCAAATGTTGGTAATGCACCAGCAACAGGTACTTTGACATTTAGTATGGCATTGCCAAATGGAATGACAACGCCACCAACCTTTACCAATAACGGTTGGACGTGTTCTACTTCGGGTCAAGCAGTGAATTGTTCTAATCCTAATGCAGCAGGTCTTCCTGCAACAACAGGCGCAACAACATTTAATATTCCGCTTACACCAGCAGCAGGTACAGCAGGTCAAACACCTACTTTGACAGGTAGCTCATCGCCAGCGCCGAACGAAACTTCGACGGCTAACAACAGTGGTTCGATGACACCTACCAACCCAGTAGTAGCAATGGTTCGTCCTGACATCTTGACGACTATCGGACAACCAGCACCAGGCTTTACAGAAGGCACAACATCGCTTGTACCAGTAACGCTTGCAAACATTGGAAGTGGTCCAGCGACGGGTCCTTTATCATTCAGCACAACATTACCGAATGGTTTGACTGCGCCTTTGACCTTTACCAATAATGGTTGGACTTGTTCGACAACGGGTCAAACAGTGAATTGTACTAATCCTAATACAACGGGTCTTCCTGCAACAACAGGAACGACAATGTTTGAAATTCCTGTAACACCATTGGTTGGTTCAGCAGGTCAAACGCCAAGTATTTCGGGTAATACACCACCAGTAACAAACGAAACGGTTACTACCAATAATAGTAGCTCAATGACACCAACAACGCCAATTACAGCAATGGCACGTCCAGATGTACAAACAGTAATCGGAGCAATACCAACTTTAACAGAAGGTATCACTTCTAATATTCCTGTGACTTTAAATAACATCGGAAATGCAGCAGCAACAGGAGCATTGTCATTCAGCACAACATTGCCAAACGGTTTAACAACAGCACCAACCTTTACAAACAATGGTTGGACGTGTTCTACTTCGGGTCAAACGGTAAATTGTTCTAACCCTAATGCAGCAGGT
>JAYWHK010000015.1:0-36357 GCA_043777755.1 Saprospiraceae bacterium | reverse complement strand
ATCCATCAGACATCAAGTTTGTAGGCGTACCAGCGAATGAAACAATTGAATGTAGCGCAACACCATCAGCAGCGACAGTAACAGCGACAGATGGTTGTGGTAAAGCAGCGACAGTTAAGTTAGACGAGAAGAAGAACGCAGGATCATGTGAAGACAGTTACACAATCGTACGTACATGGACAGCAACTGACGGCAGTGGTAACACAAAGACAGCAAGCCAAACAATCACAGTTCAAGATACAAAAGCACCAGTATTAGCAGGTGTACCAATAGACGGAACAGCGGATTGTGGCTCAGCATCAAGTGCGCCAATAGTAACAGCGACAGATAATTGTGATAAAAACGTAGATGTTAAGTTGGTAGAAACGACAGTACCAGGAACTTGTCCAGATTCGTACTCAATCAAGCGTACATGGACAGCAACTGATAACTGTGGTAACAAAACAACAGCAACACAAACGATTACAATTAAAGACGATAAAGCACCAGTATTGGCAGGAGTACCAGCAAGCATCACATTAGATTGTGGCGCAATTGCACCAGCACCAGCTAAACCAGCACCAACTGACAATTGTGATAAAAATGTTGATGTTAAATACACAGAAGATGCAAGTGATATTACAAATATCATTCGTATCTGGACAGCGACGGACAATTGTGGCAACAAAACAACAGCAACACAGACAATCAAAGTAAATGGTAGCAATGCAGGTGATATTAAATTCACGGGTGTTTTACCTGATGCAACGTTTGAATGTGATGCAGTAACAGGCGCACCTGTAGTAACAGCAACAGACGGTTGTGGCAAACCTGCAACAGTTTCATTAGAAGAAAAGAAAACAGCAGGTTCATGTGAAGACAGTTATACAATTGTACGTACATGGACAGCGACTGATCAAACTGGTGGAACAAAAACAGCGGTGCAAACAGTAACTGTAAAAGATACAAAAGCACCAGTATTAGCAGCTACGTCAGCTGATGTTACTTTGGCTTGTGGTGTGCAAACTCCAACTGCACCAATAGTAGTAGCAACTGACAATTGTGATAAGAATGTAGATGTGAAATTGGCTGAAACAACTGGTACAAACGGAACTATAATCCGTACTTGGACAGCGACAGACAATTGTGGTAACAAATCAACTAAAACTCAAATAATTACAGTTTCTTCTGGAATTATAGTTGGAGTAAAAGTTGATACGAACTTAGTATGTCAAGGTGCAATTGTTAAATTGACGGCAACACCTCAGGGTACTAATTTCAATTACACTTGGACAAGTAGTAATGGTGGTTCTTTTGGTAGTCAAGGTGCAGCAGTTACAACATTTACAGCAAGTAAATTTGGTAAAACAAGTTTAACTGTTAAAGTAGAAGACAAAAACGGTTCTTGTTCATCGTCTAAAACAATTGACGTAATCATCAACAGTATTCCTGATGTTACAATTACTAATAACGGACCTTTATGTGAAGGTCAAAAGTTAGAGTTGAACATTTCAATGGGTAATACTTTTGCTTGGACTGGTCCAAATAACTTTACTTCTAATATTAAAAATCCAACAATTGCAAGCGTAACAGCGGCAAGCGCAGGTGATTACAAAGTAAAAGTGAAATTTGAATCAGGTTGTACGGCAGAATACACAACAAAAGTTGCTATCAATAATACAGGAATGAATGTTGTTGCAACGGGTACAACACAAGTTTGTAACGGTGATTCTATCAAGTTGAATGCAGTTGCAAATGCAACAACCATCGCTTGGACTGGACCTAATGGCTTCACTGCAACTGGAAAATCTGTTAAGATTCCAAATGCAGATAATGCAAAATCTGGTGCATACATAGTAACTGCAACAAGTGGTCAATGTGTAGCAAAAGATACAGTAAATGTAATTGTTTTAGAAGCAATTGCGGTAACAGTAACACCAACTAATGCAACTTGTGACAAAGGTGGTGAGATTAGCTTGACTGTAAATGGCGGTTCTGGAACTTACACTTACAATTGGGACGATTTGACAGGAACAACTGATCCAAAAGATAGAACTGATTTGGTTGATGGAATGTACAACGTGACAGTAACAGACAGCAAAGGTTGTAAAGCAAAATCTTTAAATATTGCAATCAACAAAGATTGTGGTGATTGTGAGATTAAAGTAGATACAATTATTGTAACGCCTGTAACTTGTAGCTTCAACAATGGTACAGCAACAATCAAGATTAAAGGTTCTGATGCGGGTTACAAATACACCTGGAATACAAAAGTTGGTACTTCTGTGTCTGCAAAAGACAATGCTCGTACAAACCTGCCATTGGGTATGTACACTGTAACAATCAAAGATACTACAAAAACAGATTGTTCTTATTCGGTTGATTTCATGGTTGATAATATTGTTCCTGAAACAGGTACAGTTGCTCCTGAAAATACGCCTTGTTTGGCAAATAGTGCAGCAACTTTGAAAGTGAAAACGACTCAATTGGCTTGGATACCAGCAGGATACAACATTACTTATGTATTGACAAAAGGTGCTAACTTGACAATTGTTGCAACTGATACTGCAAAACAGTTCAATGTAACAACAACTGGTGATTATACAGTTCATGTATTGGTTTATGATCCAAAAACATTAGATTTATCTAAGATTGTTTTAGGTACAACAACTGGTGGTGACATTGATAAGTTATTAGTTCAAGGTGGTGGTTCAATTTGTGCAGGCTTAGACATTAATGGAGCTAAGTTCTCTGTGAAAGATTGTGATTCAACATCAGTTTGCGTTGCAAATGCAGGTACATTGAAAGCAGTTGCTCCACAATGTATCAAAAAAGGTCAAACTTTGACAATTGACGCAACGCAAGACAACGCAACAAATGTTCCAGCAGGTTACAAAGTAGCTTATGTATTGACAAGCGGAAATGGTTTAGTTATCCAACAATTGGGTGCAACGCCTTCATTCAGCGTAAAAGATACAGGTAAATTTACCATTCATACATTGGTTTATGACCCAGCTACACTTGATGTAAATATTGTAAAACCTAACGTAACAACAGGATTTGATGTGAACAAACTTTTGATTCAAGGTGGTGGTACAATCTGTGCTTCATTAGATGTTAAAGGTGCTGTATATGCAATCAAATACTGTGATTCTACGCTTGTTTGCACAAATACAAAAGAAACAAAATCTGTTTCAGTAGCAGATTGTAACGACTTTGGTTTTGTTTGCTTGAATATTCCTCAAAACAATGCAGCCAACTATGGTATCGCTGTTGATGGAAAACCTTTTGCTGGTCAAACACAAGTTTGTGATTTGACAACAACAAAACAAGGTTTGGCAATCGGATTAAAGAAAGGTTCTTACAGTGTATTGATTACAAATAAAACAACTGGTTGTGTTGATACAGTATTGGCAACAGTACTTTGTACAAATACGAAATTAACGATTGACACCATTAAGTTAGTAACAACAGTAAAAGACAGCACCGTAGGTTGCGTGAAGTTAGAAACTGGATTTGCTAATGGCGGTGCAGTGAACTATTCACTTTGCAATGGTGACAAGACTGGAAGTTCTACTTATGGTACTTATTCAGTTGATACAAAAGGTTGTTTGAAATATGTAGCAAAAGACAAAGATGGTGTTGATGTTGATAAAATCTGTGTAGTGGCTTGTAATGCAGCTGGTCTTTGTGATACTTCAATTTTTGTAGTAACAATTAAGAAAGGCAATACAAATCCAACAGCTTGTAACAACGGTGTTTTCAAAGATACAAAAATTGATTTAACTGTTAATTGTGGCGACAAAGGCGCTTATTGCTTCAAGTTACCATTGGATAGTTTAGTAAATTATACTTTGACGACAAACAACAAACCATATACAAATGGATTCAAGGGTTGTATGTTCGATACAACATTTGCTTACAACTACTTTACATTGCCAAACCAAGGTTCAACTCCTCCATATTCTTTAGACAGCTGGGCTTTAAATGGTAAAATATACAAAGCGACCATTAAAAATATTCCTGCACTTGTTGATAGTATGAATGTTTGGGATAAAAACGGAAAATGGACATTAGATGCTTCTAAGTTATCAATCAAAGGTGGTTCTACGAAGAGTAAGTATGGCGCAATGCAGTTCTCAAAAGTGGGAACTAATGCAAAAGCTAAACTTGAATTGAACACCAACTTGATTCCTAACGGCATCGAAATCAAATTGGATAGCGGTAAAACAGTAGTTGTAATTACACATAAGAAAACGAAGTGTACTGATACATTGATTGCAAATGTAATTTGCAAGAAAGCGTGCAGCTTAATAGCTTACACAGGACCTGATTCATTATACAGCAACAACTGCAATGAACCAGTGAAGATGTGTACTGAAATCAAAGTAACAGACTTGTTAAATTACTCGTTCTCTGACAATGGTAAGCCTTATACGACCAACTTTGCAGGTTGCAAATTTGATACAACGGTGAACTATACTTACTATACTTTATTGACAAGTAATCCTACTGGTCCTTACAAGGTAAAAGAATGGTCATTAAACGGTAAGAAATTCAACGGAACATTCAAAAATATTACTGAATTGGTAGCATTGATGAACGGTTGGGATTTGAACTCTAAGTGGGCAGATAAGAAAAATAATTTCACTGTCAATGGTGGTAATCCAACGAACTTCTATGGTCCGATGATTATCACGAATATGAAAGATGCAATTATTGCCCGTATCGAACCTAACTTACAGATGTTACCGAAGAATATCGCTATGAAATTGGCAAAAGGCAACCACGATATTGTTATTACAAACAAATTGACAGGTTGTTCTGATACAATTAAGGTGAAAGTTGGTTGTGCAACGGCTGTTCCATGTGGCAATTTCATTGTAGCGGAAAGCAAAGTATTAAGCACTACAAATTGTGTATTAGGAGCTAAATTCTGTGTTGAAATTCCATTTACTGAAATCAAAAACTATGACATCTTAGACAATGGTAAAGCGTTCAAAGGTAAAGTAGAAGATTGTGGTTCAACAGGTACACAGAGCAATGGTACATCATTAAGAGTTGCAGAAGGCAAGCATACATTGAAGTTCATCAATAAAACGACTAAGTGTGCTGATAGCGTGAAAGTAATCGTAAAATGTATCGTAGCACAATACCGTCAAGATACCATTTATCAAGGTGATGTGGACACGGTTTGCTTAGAAACGAAGAAAATAACAGGCAAAAAAGTACAATTGACCAATATGTGTAAAGATGATTCTGGCGAATTTGTACGCTTCGATTTAGTACCAAACAGCAATTGCTTCATTTGCAAAGGTATGGATCAAGGTATCGAAAGAGCTTGTTTCTTATTGACTGACGAATTAGGCAACTCAGATACAACTTACTTAGAAGTAACTGTTTTGGCTAAAAAAGCACTTTATCCAGTAGCAATAGGTGACAAAGGCAATGTACAGCAGAACAACACAGTTACCATCAACGTTCTTTCAAATGACGTATTGAACGGTAATATGGAAAAACTGAGCATTGCAATTCAGCCGCAACATGGTGAAGCAAAAGTTGATGCAAATAGTAGAATTGTTTACACACCTAACAAAGGTTACTGTGGTCAAGACGATTTGACTTATACTGTATGTAATGAAAACGGTTGTGATTCTACACTTGTGAAAATAACGATATTCTGTGACGAACTTATCATTTACTCTGGTTTCTCGCCAAATGGTGATGGTTCTAACGAAACGTTCACGGTACAAGGCGTAGAAAGATTCCCAGGCAATAAAATGTTTGTCTTCAACAGATGGGGTAATCAAGTCTTCTTCAAAGAAGATTACAACAACGAGTGGGACGGCAAATGGGATGGAAAAGATCTTCCTGATGGAACATACTTCTACATCTTCGATGACGGCAAAGGAACAGCAACAAGCAAACATACAGGTTACGTTCAAATCAAAAGATAGTTTTAATAGAAGTTTTTAACTGATATATACGCAAAGCGCAACTCAAGTGATTGGGTTGCGCTTTTTTGTTAGCAATATTCGATACGTAACGTAGAGAAAAGGCACACCTTTTCTCGCATATATTCACTGCGCTGTTTCCTTTGAAAACCAAAACAATGCAACAATTGTAAGCAATAGCAAACTTTTAAACATTGTATTGATCATCTTGCACAACAATATTGTATTTTTTATTAATAAATTTTACTCAGGTAAAATTTTCTTTATATTTTTTAAAGTATAAATAATTTCTATGGGCTTGAAGTCCATTTATTTTTCTCCATGTCACAATTTATTAAATAATTAACATCTTAAATTAACGTGCAATTAACATAGTAATTGTACCTTTGCAGCATTATTCAAATCTTTTAATCTAATATTAAATTAAAATTTAACGTATGAAAAAGTTAATTTTTATTATCTCTTTTTGTTGTATTTTCTTAAATGCAAAATCGCAAATAGCAACATGGAATTTCTTTGGACAATCAAGTCCTGCAACATCACCAGCTACTACTACTGCAACTAATGCGACAGTATCAAGTATAACAAGAGGTGCTGGAGCAGCGTCAAGTACTGGTTCAAATTCATTTAGAACACAAGGATTCCAAAATAATGGAATAGCAACAACAAATACAGATTATTTCCAAACAACGATTTCCGCTACTACTGGAAATAAAGTTAGCCTGTCTTCAATTGATGCTAAATTTGTAGGAACGACAAGTTTCGTAGCTAGTCCAGGAGTTTCATCTCAATTTGCATATAGCTTAAATGGTACAACATTTACACTTATTGGCTCTCCATCTGTTACTATTGGAGCACCTGCGACGCTCACTCAAATAAATTTAGCTGGCATTGCCGACTTACAAAATGTAGCAAGTCCAACTGTAATTACATTACGTTTTTATGCAAGTGGACAAACTTCAACAGGAGGATTTGGATTTACTTCCGCCTCAGCTGCCGTGGCAGACAATGGTTTCTCGATAGGAGGAACTATTTCTCCAACCACCGCAGCTGGTACAAACACCATCACTGCTGGCGCAGGAACAGAACCTTCCACCATATCCTCTTTGACAACAACACAAGGCGCAGCTACCTTGAACTTTGACGTTGATGTCCAAGACGATGGCGCAACTGCTGCAACAGATGCACTTGATACGAAAATTACACAAATGATTTTTACACAAGGAACTGGAAATGATGTTGCCAATTGGACACAAGCAATTGCAGGAGCTGAATTAAGCGATGGAACAAACACAATGGCTGGTACAATCGGTACAAATACCATTACTTTTGCAAGTATCAGTCCTACAGTCTTAGGTTTGATTGCTGACAATGCTACAAAAACCTATACGCTAAAAGTTTGGCTAACTATAAATGCAGCTCTTAAAGCAACGATTGATGGTTCTAATTTAGTGTTTAGACTTCAATCTAATGGTATTACAGCTGACCCAACTGGCAGTCAATTTGAAGCAACTCAAGACCAAAACTCTGGTGCAACAAACAATGCCATCGCTGTAGTTGCAACAAAACTATTGTTTGTACAAGAGCCAGGCAATACCAATGCCAACGTTGCAATGACTCCTGCGGTTACGGTTCAAGCAACAGATTTATATGATGCAAGAGATTTGGATTTTACTGGCTCTGTTAACATCACCTCTACGGGAACACTGACGGGTAGCCCTGTTGCAGCAACAGCAGCAAGTGGTTTGGCTACTTTTTCTACTTTAACCCATACGGCATTAGGAACAGGCTTAATACTAACAGCAACTTCTGGTGCTTTGACAGACAAACCAAGTACTACTTTTAATATTGCGATAGTTACAAATGCTGGCGATTATTTCCGAAGCAATGTAGCAACTGGAACATGGGCAACTGCGGCATCTTGGGAGTCTTCTGCGGACAATATCGCTTGGATGACTTCTACCTTAGCTCCAACTTCCGCAGCAAAAGATATTACAATTCGTAATGGTCACAACATCACCATTAGTGCATCAGTAGCTATTGACCAAGTTGTAGTTGAAAATGGCGGAACATTGACCTATACAACAGGAACGCTTACTGTAAATAATGGCGCAGGTGACGATTTAGTGATTCAAAATGGAGGTAGGTATGTCCATGCAGGTGGTACATTTATCACTTTTAGCCCAACAACAGCAACATTCCGAATCAATACAGGTGGAATGTTAGAAGCAACTTCAAATACAGGAACACCACTTGTATATGCTACTGAGTTAAATGCTACTATAAAATTAAGTATGATATGGGACAATGCTTCTATTTTTAAATGGAATACAACAAATACGCCAGCTGTTCAATCAAGAACTTTTTTTCCTAATGCAGCAGCACAAAGCGTTGTTCCGATATTTAGAGTAAGTGCCTCTTGGTCACCTTCGGGAGCAGGAAATGTGATTGTTGATGGTATTTTAGACGTTCAAGCAGATTTTACTTGGGCAGGTGCAGGTACTAAAACTTTTAAACATGGTATTATTGGGACAAAAACGATGACACAATCAGAAGGAGCTTGGTTGATTACTGGTGCATCGTCAGAAATTGGTGGTGCAAGTGGAACATTGACCTTAGCCTTAGGTACAGCTGGTTTAAATGTTACTTCTGCAACAACTTCTGTCACAAGTAGTATCGCAGCAACTGGTGGAAAAGTAACTATGGGCGGTGCTGTTGCTCAAACATTAGCAGGTAATGGTTTTACCATTGGTAACTTAACCATGAACAATGCTTTGGGTCTTACTTTATCAAGCCCTTTGACGGTAACAGGTGAATTGGCAATGACAGCAGGGAAGATCACAACAACAGCTACTAATCTTTTGACATTTGGAACAGCTGCAACTGTTACAGGCGCAAGTGCCACAAGTTTTGTGAATGGCCCAGTAGCTAAAATGACAAATTCTACAAGTGCTTTTACTTTCCCTACAGGAAAAGGATCAATCTATCGTACCATTGCTGTCACTCCTTCTGTTTCTACTCCAACAACTTATACAGCGGAATTTTTCGATACTGCTCCAAGCAACCGTAGCGCAGTAACGGCACCTATTCAAGCCGTAAATTCTAAAGAATACTTTGATTTGGGTGCAAGTCCTATGACTCAAGCAACCATTACAATGCAATATGATATTCCAGCAGGTTTTTGTACAGATATAAGTGATTTGAGTTTAGCACACTATTCTGGTGGCGCATGGATTAATGAAGCAGCAACAGCAACAGGCAGTCTTACAACAGGTACTGTTACGACGGCTTCTGCCGTAAGTTCATACAGTCCTTTTGCTTTGGGCTCTACTGATGCAGTAGCTTCTCCATTGCCTATTTCCTTGAAATCTTTTTCAGCAAAAGTAAGTGAAAATGGCAATCGTATTGAATGGGAAACTGCCGTTGAGGAAAATATCCGTACTTTTGTAGTTGAAAAATCTGAAAACAGCAAAGTTTGGGCTGTGCTTTCTGAAAATACACCAAACGTAAGCAAACGTTACAATACTCAGGATTTAACACCGTTTAAATCAACGACTTATTATCGCTTGCGTATCGTTGAAAATGATGGTCATGAGGAATTTTCAGCAATCATAAATGTAAAATCAAGCCGTAATGGTTTAGATGCCAACGTTATTTCAGCACAAAACGAACAATTCCGATTAAAAGTACAAAGTGCTGACAATCAAGATGCTACGGTTTCTATTGTTGATATGAATGGTCGTTTGGTAGCGAATTATCAAATTGATTTGTCAAAAGGTGAAAATGATTTTACACTCAATACTTCCCTTCAAAACGGAATGTATGTGGTGAAAATCACAACAAGCAATGGCGAACAAGTCAGTAAATTGATGAGGTATTAAATATTGTGATATTTGATATTCAATTGTTTTATAAAAAAGGTTGCCTTGTTTTGGTTTTCAAAACAAGGCAACCTTTTTTATGTCCTTTTCATAGTCTTTTAGACAGTTTATTTATCTGCTCAATCCGTATAAGTACTTCGACTGAAATAATCGACAGTCTAAAATACTACTTACTGTAAAATTTTAAGTGGTTCTATGAATATTGGGTTGGATAATCAATGACAATAGAAAACTAATGAAGATCCACTACTTTTTTTGTCATTCAGAGCCGTAGGCGTGGAATCCCGCCCGTAGGTTCTCTCTAAGTGGCAATCGTAGTGTGGGATTTCTCCGCTAAAGTACGAAATGACAAAAAAGAGTAGATTTGCTTTATTGCAGTTTTGTTATTAGTAACATTTCTAATTACCAAATATGAATAGTTTTGAGGTTCATTTTCTATCACTTAATATTTTAGAGTAAGTAAATTATTGTAAATCAACAAGTTAAAAGACTAACGACGTATTGATTTAGGTCTAATTGTGAACTCTTACTTCCAAACCTGCACACCCGTTTTTGCACCCAATTGAAAAATCATTTGTTTATTGAGGTACATCACACCAAAAGTATAATTGTTGATGACTTTTCGGTTGCTCAGGGAATAATGAAGATTGAGCGAAGGTATGAGTATTAAATTTTGATACGCATTGACAGAAACACCTACGCCAAGTCCTTGGTAACTTCTTTGAAAATAATAGCTGATATTGCTTGTAAAACCGCCTGAAAACCTATCGTCAGAATCCGCCATATTGCCAACGCTCATGCTAAAAGCATAGCCAAATGCGAATCGTTTTTTGATTTCGTGCGCTAAACCCAAATTCAACGTAAATAGATTGGCATAGCTTTTAGCAAAATGTTTCTTACTGCGAATAACGCTAAAATTCTGCACGCCAAGTGTTGTGAACGTTGCGCCAATAAACGGATTGCTACGCCCGCTGCCGCCTGATTTAGGAGAGAACATTTGTTCGCATTTGACGCATTTTTCCCTTTGTCCGTAAAGACTTACAAAAAAGATACAGAAAATGAATAAAAGTATGTTTTTTAGCATGATTTTAAGTAATCCTATTTATAAACGACTTAATGTCGCTGCTATAGATTTTCAACACAAAGTTAGTAATTTTAAATATTTTTTTATCTTTTAAAAAATCTTTTAAAAAATATATTTTTTATTTTTAGATAAAAGTGACAGGCTAAAATATATTTTCCAATATTAAAAACATATTTATATTTTTAATATTTTTTAATCAAAAATTTACTACTCCTTTTAAAACAATGTTTTAGGTAAAACATATTAACAAAATTATATATATGATGTATAGTGTTTTAGTAATCAATATTTTATAAAATATAATTTTTTTTATATAAAATTTGCTATGTTATCAAATTTGCCAAAATTTTAACTTATGTTAAAGTTTGTCTTTTACTTGGTTAAACTAATGCTTGTTAGTACTTTTACACTACAATTAGATGAAATAAAAATATTTATTTCTCGTTCTAATGCCAGCCTTTATCCATTACACGCACACTTCCAACAACAGATCGTAATTCCGACTAAGTTGTTACTGCTATCGGTATGACTTATTTTGGGCGATTTATTTTTTCCAAAATCCGATTAATTTAACAACTTTTTTAAAAGACGAATTTTACTCAAATTTTTTGCATTAATTGTGTTTTAGCCAACATGATTGAAGTCAGATTTGTAATAACTTCTTGCGTCTAATACAATGGAATTTTTATTTTCTAAAAAAATTTGAGTGAACAGTATTTAAAGAGGTTTATTTTTATCTCACTCACACAGACCCGTTGTAACTTGTAAGGTTGCGACATTAATTTTTTTGCCTTGTTATGAAGTACATTGCACTTTCAACGGCATTGGCTTTGCTATGCCTTAACCCAATTTTCGCTCAAGAACGAGCGCAACCTATTACCAAGTTAGACGCTTTTAGTGCTGATAGAAGCGTTAGTGGTATCAAAACGGTTGGTGGAATTTCTGCCGACGAGCTCATTCGTAAAATCTTCATTGGTGGAGATTGCTTCGATGTCAGTAATGTCAAATACACAGGCGACCCTGTTTCAATTGCTAAGTTTAGCGAAGGAAAAAACGGTATCGGCATCGAAAATGGCATTGTTTTGACCACTGGAAACGCTCAAAGCGTCGAAGGACCTAACAATAGTGCTACTTTTGGCTACACGAGCAACAGTAATTTGCAGGACAAAGACTTGAAAAAACTGCTCAATAGCAATGAAACCATTAATGATCAATGTATTATTGAATTTGATTTTGTGCCTACAGCAAACAGCATCAAGTTTGATTTTGTTTTTGCATCAGAGGAGTATTGCGAATATGTTAATTCTGCCTACAATGACATTTTTGGATTTTTCATCAGTGGACCAGGTATTTCTGGTGCTTACAGCGGAAATGGTAAAAATATTGCGCTAATTCCAAATACGAACCAAAATGTTTCTATCAACAATGTTAATAATCTTAACTATTCCAACTATTATATTAACAATGTGAATACGCTGTTTAATTCAGCTGGTTCGTGTTCGTCAATATCGAGTTTGGGCAAATATTTGAGTGAAACACAATTCGACGGTTTTACGACGGTTTTGACCGCTTCGACAGCAGTGACTCCTTGCGAAAAATACCATATCAAGTTGGCAATTGCAGATATAAAAGACCATGGTTATGACTCTGCGGTGTTTTTACGTGCCAATAGTTTTAACAATGGTGACAACGCAATTGTAGCACCTTCTACGCCAAAAACATTGGCAATTGATACAGAAACTGTCTATGAAGGTTGTGACAGTACAGCTTTTACTTTTAGCCGTTTGAACGATGATTTGAGCAAACCTTTGGTGATTAACTACACACTTGACCCAAGCTCTACGGCAATAGAAGGACTTGATTATCAAGCATTTCCGTTGAGTGTAACGATTCCGATTGGTCAAAAAACAGTTCGTGTTCCAATCAATATTTTGACTGATGCGATTGCAGAACCTGACGAAAAAATCGTGATTGCAGTAGATAAATCTTGCTCTTGCTCAAAATCTACTATTTCTATAAAAATAAAAGATGCACCACCATTTTTAGTAACAGTAAAAGATACAGCGTTTTGTGGTAACGCAAGTCTTACATTAAATTCAAAAATCAGCGGGAATATCGGGACAGTAAAATACCTTTGGTCGAATGGGGAAACGTCGCCAAGTATTAAGATAAACACTTCATCATCAATTACTTACAACTTGACGGTAACAGATGGTTGTAGTAAAAAAGCAATAGACGACGCAAAAGTGATTCTTGCGCCAAATCCAACTGCCAAACTTCAAAATACTGAAGTCAGCGTTTGCCGCATCGGTCAGCCAATAACGTTACCCGTGACATTGACAGGGCTTTCGCCTTATCAATTGACGTACAAAATCAATGGGAAAACAAAAACACAACAGAACATTTTAGTAGATTCTATTCAGTTAAAGGCAGATACAATAGGTACACTACAGCTGATTGCCGTCAAAGGCTTAGGCTGCGACGGCACAGTTAGTGGTGCAGCAAAAATCTCCTTAAAACCAATAGAATTAAGCGTATTGCCTTTGCAAGTGAAGTGTGCAGGCGAAAAAACAGGTGCTGTGAACCTTACGGTAGGTGGCGGCGGAACAGCACCTTTTGCTTACGATTGGTCAAACGGTAACAAAAATAAAGACCTCAAAAACGTTGGAAAAGGAAAATATACTGTAAAAGTAAAAGATGTGAATGATTGCGAAGCAAAGTTAGATATAGAACTGTCTGAACCACAAGTTCTTACGGCAAAAGTTATTAAAACCAAACCTGCAACTTGCGCTAATCCGTATGGTGGTTACATTGATGCCGAAGGTTTCGGAGGTACGCCACCATACTCTTTTACTTGGAAAAATCAGTCGGGAAATTTCAAAAAGGACAGCTTAAAAGCTGGTGATTATCAAGCCCTTGTGAAAGATGGAAATGGTTGTGAAACTACTTTGACTGCCAATGTAAAAGCAGATACAATTGCTGCAAAAAGTCTGGATTACGAAGCTATTTCGCCAAGTTGTCGCAATCCGCTGGGTTCGCTTTTCATCAAAGGAGCAACGGGCGGCGTACCGCCTTATACGTACGCTTTTGATACAAATCCGAACTTTAGCAACGATAAAATATATGATAAATTATCGCCAAATCAGTATTTTGTAAGTGTGAAAGGCTTAAATGGTTGTGTTTTCAAAACGGCAGTAAAAATTCCAGAATACCGTCTGCCAGAAGTGATTTTGAATCCGAAAGATACGATTATTTTTCCTGGCGACTCGATTCAATTGGAAGCATTTCACAATCTTTCTGATGCCAATTTAAAGTCTATTACTTGGACACCACCGATTGGTTTGGATTGTACTGATTGCCTTGACCCTCTTGCAAAACCATTGATAGGAACAACTTACATCATTACAGTAAAAGACAAATTTGATTGTTACGCAAAAGCGGAAGCAAAAGTTCGCATCAACAAAAATGTAAAAGTCTATATTCCAAATGCGTTTCGACCAGATGGTTTTGACGGCAATAAGCGATTGACTGTTTTTGGCAATCCAAAACAAATCAAAAAAGTCAGTGTCCTTCGTGTTTTTGACAGATGGGGCGATAAAATATTTGAAAATCAAGAAATAACGCTCAACGATGAAAGAGGTGGCTGGGACGGTACTTACAATAACAACGGCGGTGAAATGATGACATCACAGACTTATGTCTATTACACCGAAGTCTTACTTCAAAACGGCGAAACGATTAAACTATCGGGAGATGTGGTTTTACTAAAGTAGGTAGTCTTTGGTAAAAATGTTTGTAAAAAGTCTGCAAACGTAGAGTGAAGAAAACTACACCAATTAGAACGCACGCTGTAAAAAGCGTGCGTTTTTTAGTGTACCCAATATAAGCAGGCGTATAGAAATAACCACGTTTATTTTAGCCCAACTACTTAGATAATTTTCTATATGGTTGAAGCCCGTTTTATTTTGTCAATTTAAAACAAATCCAATAGCCTCTCGTCGTTTTTTCTAAAATAGTAAAGTTATTTTTAGCAAATTCTTCCAACATGACCGTTTCGTCAGTATCTAAAAAACCTGTAGTAATGAGCGTTCCACCTTTCTTTAATTTTTCATAAAGACCTGACAAAGAAGCTATTATCACGTTGCGATTGATATTGGCTAAAATAATTTCAAAATCAGTGCCTTCGACATCATCAAGCGTTCCTAATTTTATTTTTTCCAAAGGTGTATTGTTGATTTCGGAATTTTCTACGGTGCTTTCGTAAGCTGGATAGTCATTGTCAATGGCTTCGAGTGCGCCAGTACCTAATTTTTTAGCCAAAAAAGATAAAATTCCAGTACCACAACCATAATCCAAAACGGTTTTTCC
Organism: Saprospiraceae bacterium; assembly: GCA_043777755.1. GTDB lineage: Bacteria > Bacteroidota > Bacteroidia > Chitinophagales > Saprospiraceae > CANHEE01. The sequence continues at coordinate 21,091 of JAYWHK010000015.1, read as the reverse complement.
TTTGAGATCCAAATACTGCATTGCTTCAATCACCAAATGAGTGGTTTCGTGGTGTCCTGTACCAAAAGCCATTTTCGGATTGATGATGAGTTCATGTTCTATTGGCTGTAAAGAATCGTGGAAAGTTGCACGAATGCCACAAAAATCACCAATCCGTAAGGGGTGAAAATTGCTTTCCCAAACCTCATTCCAATTTTGGCTTTCAATTTGATTTTTTTCAAAAGAAAATTCAATACTGTCTTGCAATTCCGCCAAATAATTGTCAATATCTTCTGAGTAATCTCTTTTTTTGACATAAGCCTTTACACCTTCTGGGTTTTCTTCAAACATCTCAAAAGGCAAATCGCTTAATAGTGCCATTAAAATCTCAGCTGTTTCTGCACTCGTTTTAATGTCAATTTCTATATAATCGTTGCTCATAAATTTTTATTGTTTTGTAAAAACTTAGACATCTACAAAATTAAAACGAAGTTTTAATTAAATTAGTGAAATTAGATTTAATTTTTAATATCACGATTGGTGTAAATTAGTAAAATTAGTGTAGATTCGTGTTAAAAATAAATAGGCTAAGTTTTTACGTTATTTTATTACTAACTCATTGTTTTTTTAACTGCTTTTTTCCAGCCGTCGTACAATTCAATACGTTGGTTATCAGCCATTTCTGGTTGAAATTTATTGTCAATTTGCCAATTGTCTTTCATGTCGGTCATTTTATAAAAGCCAACAGAAAGTCCTGCCAAATAAGCTGCGCCAAGGGCAGTCGTTTCAATAATTTTTGGACGATCCACAGGCACACCTAAAATATCTGACTGAAATTGCATCAAAAAATTATTGGCACAAGCACCACCGTCCACACGAAGCGCACTAAGGCTAATGCCAGAATCTTGTTCCATTGCAGTCAAAACATCTTTCGTTTGGTATGCCAAAGACTCCAGAGTAGCACGAATCAGGTGTTCGTTGGTTGTGCCACGAGTCAGTCCAAAAACAGCACCTCGAGCGTACATATCCCAATAAGGTGCGCCCAAACCTGCAAAAGCTGGTACAACATAAACACCGCCAGTATCTTCTACTTTTTTAGCAAATTCCTCTGATTCTGGTGCATTTTTTATCATTTTTAAGCCATCACGCAACCATTGAACAGCTGCACCAGCAATGAAAACTGAGCCTTCAAGGGCGTATTCTACCTTCCCATTCAAGCCCCAAGCGATGGTCGTTAGCAAACCATTTTTGGAATAAACCATACGCTCGCCAGTATTCATCAACATGAAACAACCTGTTCCGTAGGTGTTTTTTGCCATGCCTTCGCCCAAACAAGCCTGACCAAAAAGTGCTGCTTGTTGGTCGCCAGCTACGCCATTGATAGAAATTTTGCCACCAAAAAAGTCGCTTAATGCTTCACCAAAAAATCCACTTGAAGGTTTTACTTCGGGCAGCATCGACGCTGGAATATTTAAAGTTGCCAGCATTTTTTTGTCCCAGCACAATTTTTTTATGTTATAAATCATTGTGCGTGAAGCATTTGAGTAATCTGTGGCATGAACTTTACCACCCGTCAATTTGTAAATCAACCAAGTGTCAATCGTTCCAAAAGCCAATTCGCCACGCTCGGCTCTTTCCCTTGCGCCAGCGACATTGTCCAACATCCACTTTATTTTTGTACCAGAAAAATAAGCATCAATCACCAAACCTGTATTTTGGCGAACATATTTTTCCATTTTTAGTGCTTTTAGTTCGTCGCAAATACCAGCGGTACGGCGGTCTTGCCAAACAATAGCGTTGTGGATTGGTTCGCCTGTTTTTCTATCCCAAACAACGGTTGTTTCACGTTGATTGGTAATTCCGATGGATTCGATTTGCTCAGGTTTTACACCATTTTTTTTCATAACATTCTGAGCGACACGGAGTTGTGTTACCCAAATTTCATTGGCGTTGTGTTCTACCCAGCTTGGTTGAGGAAAAATCTGCGTGAACTCCTCTTGTTCTACCGCAACGATATTGGTGTGTTGGTCAAATAGAATGGCACGAGAACTGGTCGTGCCTTGGTCTAATGCAAGAATATATTTCATTTTATTTTGATTTATTTTTATTTCAAAAAATTTTACAAATGTAGAAAATATAAGTTTGAAAAAAAAATATGGAGGGAAATAATTATTGCTTTTGTATTTTTAGGATAAAAAATCAAATGTCTAATCTCAACAAAGACAGTCTTTTTTTAGAAAATCTAAAATTTGATCTTTCCAAAAAACGTAAAATTGCAGCACGTAGAGAAAAGGCACGCCTTTTCTCGCACTACGAAACCTACAAAACACGAGAAAAGGTGTGCCTTTTCTCTACGTGTATTTTATACCCTGACAACAGAAGAATTTTATGCCACTTGCTCTTCTTTTTAATCCAAAAATCCCTTATCTTTGCACATATTTTAGAAACATCAGGAAAAATTTAAGTTAAAAGTTGCAAGGTTGAAATGTTCTACTGTAGGTTACTGCAAATGAAAATTTTAACAACATAACATTTTAACAATGTTAAATGTATGAGATTAAGAAGTTTAGAAATTAAGGGATTCAAGTCTTTTGCGGAAGAAACCATCATCAATTTTAACGAAGATGTCATCGGAATTGTCGGACCTAACGGTTCGGGAAAGAGCAATGTCGTTGATGCAATTCGATGGGTTTTAGGGGAGCAAAAGAGTAAAGAATTGCGTTTAGACAAGATGTCAAGCGTTATTTTTAACGGTACAAAAAAGCGTAAAGAAGGCAATACTGCCCAGGTTACACTCACCTTTGAGAATACTAAAAATATATTACCAACTGAATATCATACAGTTAGCATTGCTCGTATCTTGTATCGAAGTGGCGAAAGCGAGTATCGTTTGAATGGCGTTACGTGCCGTTTGAAAGACATTACGACTTTACTCATGGATACGGGTATTGGTTCAAATTCTTATGCGATTATTGCGCTCGGAATGGTGGACGATATTTTGGAAAATAAAGAAAACGCTCGTCGTCGAATGTTTGAGCAAGCGGCCGGCGTATCGAAATATAAGGCGAGAAAGCATGAAACGATGCAGAAGTTGGATTCGACAACTGCCGATTTGGAGCGTGTGCAAGATTTGCTTTTTGAGATAGAAAAAAACCTTGAAAGTTTGGAAAAACAAGCCAAACGTACGCAAAAATATTTCGATATGCGTACCAAATACAAGGAATTGAGCATCGCTTTGGCGGTGATAAAAGTAAATGCGTTCAAGTCAAGTTACAAAGAAGTAGAAGCACAAATTACAAGGGAAGAAGATAGTTTTAGAGGCATAGATGCGGAAGTGCGTACTTTGGAAGCGGCTTTGGAGAAGGAAAAAGCAGCACACATTGACAAAGAAAAAAATATGAGCGAGCGTCAGCGAGAGCTGAGTAGTTTGGTTGGCAATATTCGTGGTCGTGAAAATGACAAACGTATGGCAGAACAAAAAACGCAGTTTATTACGCAAAATAAAACGACTTTGAGCAATGATATTAATACTCTGAAAGGAAAAATCCACCAATTAGATGAAGATATTGAGTATTACAGAACGGAACTGAACGCCGAAAAACGCAAAGAGAACAAACTCGAAGAAGCTCTTGAATCTACAAACGATAAACTAAAAGGTTTGCGTGACAATCATGGTTCGATGAAGTCTGACATGGATTTGAAATTGCAAAAACAACAAGGAATTGAGCGAGAAATTAATGATTTTGACAAGAAAAAAGCCATTAATATCAATCAAATTGAGAATTTGCAAAGCGACATTGCCCGTCGCAAACAAGATGTTGCGGCTCGTGTGCAAGAAATGGATTTTACGGCAGGAAATTTATTAGAAGTAGAAGAAAAAGAAAAATTAATTGCATTGGAAATCAGCGATTTAGAACAAAAAGAAGCTGACAGAAAGAGCAATCAAGAACAAACTGACCAAAAAATTGACGAGCTAAACAAAAAAGCAACAGACATTAACCGCCGCCTTGATGCGAAGAAAAACGAGTACAAATTGACCAAAAGTATGGTCGAAAGTATGGAAGGTTTTCCAGAAAGTATCAAGTATTTGCAGAGCAATAAGGAGTGGAAATCGCCACTGTTGTCGGATTTGATTTATGTAAAAGAAGATTATCGAACAGCCATCGAAAATTTTCTCGAACCTTACCTAAACTACTATGTTACAGATACTTATGACGATGCAGTGAAGGCAATTCGCTTGCTTTCCAACAATCAAAAAGGCAAAGCGAATTTTTTTATTTTGGAAGCTATCGCTGATTTTAAAGAAAAAAAGGAAAAAATTGCAGATGCCGAAGTTGCCACAAAATTTGTGGAAGTTGATGACAAATTCAAGAATTTAACAGCGTATTTACTTGACAATGTTTTTATTACAGAACAAGAAAACATTAATTTGAACGAAGTGACTGATGATTCATCGGCTATTTTGTTGTCAAAAAGTGGTGCTTATGTCAAACGTCGTTTTAGCATTGCAGGTGGTTCGGTTGGGCTTTTTGAAGGTAAAAAAATTGGTCGTAAAAAGAACCTCGAAATCTTAGAAACGGAAATCAAAACTGCCGAAACGGATTCTAAAAAAATCAATGAAGAATTGGTATCAGCTCGTGCGCTTTTGAATGAGTTAAAAGCTACAAATTTTTCTCAAAAAATTCAAGTACTTTACAATGATTTGAATAAAAATGCTCAAATAAAACTGAGCATAAAATTAAAAATCGAAGGCGTAGAAAATTACGCCAGAGAAAACGAAGAACGCAATAAGAGCAATCAAACGTTGATTGACAATTTTAAAAATGAAAATCAAGAACTTGGCAATCAATTACTTGTGAAACGAAATGAGTTGGATTTTTTGAAACAAGACGTTTCGCAAAGTGGCGATTCGTATCGCTTAATGGCTGATGCGTTGAGTACAGCATCGCAGGAATACAACGAAGCAAACGTTAATTTTATCCGTCAGCAAAACAAAGTCAGTTCATTTCAGCGGGAGTTGAGTTTTAGAGAAAATGCAATTTCGGAAAGCCGCACCAACTTACAACGCAACGAAACACAGTTGAAAAATAGCGATGCAGAATTGCTTGAAAATCAGAATTTTATAGATGATTTGACCAAGCAGTTGCAAGACGCATACCGACAAAGAAAGGATTTTGAAAAGACTTTGAATGAAGCCGAAGCTGGCTATTATCAAGCCCGCACCAAAATCAACGAAATGGAAGATAAGGTGCGAAAGTTAGGTCGTCAGCAATCAGAAGTGCAATCGTTGGTGAACCGTTTGAAAGATAAATTCAACGATATTAAGTTGCAATTGACCTCGATTGGCGAGCGTTTGCAAGTAGAATTTAATGTCGGCATTAATGATATTATCAATCAAGACCCTGACAATCAATATGTTAGGTCGGAGTTGGAAGACGAAGTGCCAAAGTTGAAAAACCGTTTGGATAATTTTGGAGAAATCAATCCGATGGCGGTAGAAGCCTACAACGAAATCAAGGAACGCCACGAAACCATCGCTGCACAACGGGACGATATTTTGGCAGCAAAAGAAAGCCTTTTGGAAACCATCAGAGAGATTGAAGAGACGGCAACCAAGCAATTTTTGGAAGCATTTGCGCAGATTCGTACCAATTTCATAGAGATTTTCCGTACCCTTTTCACCGATGATGACAAAGCTGATTTGGTATTAGAAAATCCAGCGAATCCTTTGGAAAGCATGATTAATATTACGGCGCAACCGAAAGGAAAACGTCCGCAAAGCATTGCTCAACTTTCTGGTGGAGAAAAAACCTTGACTGCAACAGCATTGTTATTTGCGCTTTACTTGCTAAAACCAGCACCTTTTTGTATTTTTGACGAAGTAGATGCGCCTTTGGACGATGCCAATATTGAGAAATTTAATAGAATTATTAAGAAGTTCTCGAATGATTCGCAGTTCATTATCGTGACCCATAACAAGGCGACAATGGCTGCCGTCGATGTTATTTATGGTGTTTATATGCCCGAACAAGGCGTGAGTGCCGTAACGCCTGTTGATTTTCGGAGTTTAGATGATAAGAGAGGCTATGTGAGTGCGGTAGGGTAGATATCAACGGATATTGGTTATTAGATATTAAAGATATTACAAACGCTTGGTGTTCAATATTTTGGATAAATTCAAAATCCTAAAACCACTTTCCGACGTGTATCTTTTTGTTAAAAATTACAATTTTTTTTGCAAAAAATAAAAAATATTGTAACTTTGTGCTACAATTAAGATTGAACGGCAGGATTACCGTGAAATTAAGAAGGGCTGCGTTTTGTTAATCGTTCTTATCTTTGTTGCGCAATTGGTCAATTACATACCAAATTACCACAATCAAGATAATCTTGACCAACTCAATCAAGATTGAGATCATCATAAGAATTATGATTTAGGATTGCCAGCAATATTACCGGTTTCTTAACCAGAAAAGGTGCGCAAAAATAAAAGGATTTCCAAAATTACCGCCCTTTTTTCAATAAATTCATAGATTTTTATTTTTATAAAATAAACAATGACTCAATACGTAGCGTTGGCATTAATGCCAACGTTACGTATTGAGTCATTTTGCTTATGGAAAGATTTTTATTTCTAAAAATCAGATTTTTTTATTTTTTTTACTAATTTTGTGTCAAACTGATAAGGTTTATAAATTTTATGAAAATCAACAAAATCAACATTAAAAATATTAATTCTTTGCAGGGCGAAGTGTCGCTGAATTTTGAAGAAGAACCGCTGCGGAGTAGTGGAATTTTCGCAATTACGGGTGATACAGGTGCAGGAAAAACAACCATTTTAGATGCAATAACGTTGGCGCTATATGGCAAAATTCACCGCAACAAAGACGTGAGCGAGGTGCTTACTTATTCACAAACTGATGCGATTGCGGAGGTTGATTTTGAGGTAAAAAATGATTTGTACCGAGCGCAATTTACGATGCGTCGGGCAAGAAAAAAGATAGATGGAAATATTATTGTGGACAGAAGTTTGTCGCAATGGAATGTACAAAAGGCTGAATATGAGTACCTTACACAAAATAAATCAGAAGTAAATCAACAAATAGAAGCCATTTCGGGTTTGGACAGTGACCGATTTATGAAATCTGTTTTGTTGTCGCAAGGTGATTTTGCAGCATTTTTGAAGGCAAAAGAAAGTGAAAAAAGCGACCTTTTAGAAAGCATCACAGGCACTTCTGTTTATTCGGATTTGTCAAAGATGGCGTTTCAAAAATTCAAAGAAGAACGTGAAAAATTAGAACAACTTAAAGCAACGTTGAGCCACATCGAATTGCTGAGTGAAGAAGAACAGTTGGTTTTACAAGAAAAAATCGCAGAAAAAGAGAAAATTGTACAAGATTTTTTAGAAGAAAAAAATACAATTGAAACGCAGATTTTGCAGCGAAATAGGGTAGAGGAATTGTTGAAAAATAAGCAAATGTTAGAGCTTAATCTTGATAAAATCAACCTTGAAAAAAGCAGTATTGATGAAAAAAAACAAGCGGTAGAACTACACAAAAAAGCAGTTCCTTTTTCTGCGGATTTGACCGAATGGAATAGAAATATTGAAAATAGCCAGATTTTAGAAAAACAAATTACTGACAATGAGTTGATTGCGAATGATAATCAACAAATTTTGGATTTAAAAAAACAAGAATTAGAGAAAGCGCAGCTTTTTTTCACTGATTTAGAAAATACAAAAAAAGAAAAAACGCCAATTTGGGATAAAGCAATTGAGTACAAAACGCTTTTGAATCCGCTGCAAGAAACTTTGCAAATTCAAGTCGAAAAAGCTAAAAAGGAACAGCTTGATTTTGATGAAAATAAAAAAATATTGGCACAATTGCAAAAGGATTTTTTAGCCAATAAAGAGAAAAAACAAGCGATTCAAGAGTGGTTGGAAACACACAAAAACTACGAATCCTTGTCTTCTGAGTTGATAAAAATTGATGAAAAACGAAAACAACTCAACGAACTTTGGAAGACGGAAAGTGCAACAAAAAAGCAAATTGAAACAGCGCAAAAGCAAGTTGAAATTGAAAAGACCAAAGTCGAAAAAATTGCCAATCAGCTGAAAGAGAATGAGTTGCAGCTTGATTTTTTTCAAAAAGAATTAAAAAAAATAGGTTGCGAACCACAAAATCGCCAAGCCTTTCGGGAATACCTGACGACTCAAATTGAGGCAACACAAACACAAACACAAAATTTTAAAAACTTACTCGAACTCAGCGTCGAACACCGTGAAACGCTCAAAAAACTTAACAATTATGAGCGTCACGTAGAACTTTTGCTCAATACAGACATTTATATTCACAAAGATATTCTGACTTCTTTGGAGATTCTGGACGAAGTGCGTCGCCGTTATGAATTTAAAAAACAAGCTGTAGAGTTACATAGTTTTATTGCTAAAAATCGTGAACAATTGGAAGAAGGTGACGAGTGTCCCGTTTGCCTTTCAAAAGCACATCCTTACCGTAAAAAACCTACGCAACTAATTGATTTTCAGCCAAATGTATCAATGGCGCAGTCTGAATTGGACAGCGTTGCGAAGCAGCTAAAAGAAGTCGAAGGCAATCACCGCAAGCTCATTCGTCGTCAAGACGATTTGAAAAATGAGATTCTCTCTTACATTCATGAAAAAGAGGAAAAAATGGAAGACATCATTCATAGCGTCATGCTGCATGGTGATAAATTGCGTGAAACGAACAGTTCTTTGGACAAATTCGAGCGAAATATTGCCAAAATTAGGGTAAATGTTCATGCTGATCATTTTAAAAATACCAACCTTGATTTTTTACAGCAATTGGTCGAAGAAACAGAACAAAAATGGAACGAATTGAGGCTTCAACGTACTGATTTTGAGGAAATTATACGAAAATTAACCGCTACCGAAGAAGAAGCAAATCAACTGCAATTACAGCAATCTTCTGTAAAAAATCAATGCGATTTGGCGCAAAAAAATCTCGAAAATACTCAGGTACAAGCCCAAAAAGCAAGTGCTGATTTCAAAACAATTGTAGCCGAAGTTGATGTTTTATTACTTCCTTTTGACAAAAAATTTGCTTTTGAAGATGCCAAAGAAACTTTTAGTGTTTTACAAACAATTAGCAAGACCTTGTTTGACAACAAACAAGCCTTACAAAAATTAGAAGACGAACTCAATAAAGCCGATGGCAGTATTTTGGGAGCGCAACAATTGTGCGATAATTTAGAAAAAAATCTTGCTTTTTTAAACGACGAAATAAAAGCTAATCAACAGAAAATTAGTGTTTTAGAACAAGATATTGCCGATTTGGTTGCGGATAAGAATCCTTTGGAAGAGAGGCAATTGTTAGAGCAACAATTGGAAAATCAAAAATCAAAAATTGATGAAAAAAATCAACTTGTTAGCAAACTTGAAAATGAACAAATTGCGATAAAATCAAAAATTACTATTTTTTTAGAAAATTTTACTCAGATAAAATTTTCTTTTGAAAAAATAAATCAAAAAATAGAAAAAAACCTTCAAGAATCGCCTTTTTCTTCTATTGAAATCTTGAAAAATGCGATGCTGAACGAAGTGATTTTTAATCAATTGGAAGAAAAAATAAATGTTTTTCAAGCCAGTTTTATCAAAATTGAGCAATCTATTTTAGACAATGAAAAGGCATTAGAAGAGGCGCAAAAGAATGCACCAACATCAGAAGAGAAGGAACGTCTTTTGCTCAGAAAAACTATTTTGGACAAAGAAATTAGTGAAAATAACCAAAACATTGGTTCTTTTTTAGAAAAAATAAAGCAAGATGAAAAATTAAGAAATAGCAGTGCAATTATCTTACAAAATATTGATAAACAACAGCTTATATATAATCGGTGGGCGAAATTAAGTGAGTTGATTGGTTCGGAAAATGGTAAAAAATTCCGTGTTTTTGTACAAAGCCTAACGCTACGTCAATTGGTTAATTTGGCGAACTTACACTTGGAAAAACTCACGGGTCGTTATGTCATTGACAAAACTAAAGATGATTTGCTTGACCTCGACATTATAGATACTTGGCACTCGAGCAACCGTCGCTCGATGAATACGCTTTCTGGCGGAGAGAGTTTTTTGGCGAGTTTGGCGTTGGCACTTGGACTCTCGGATATGGCTGGCAAAAACACTCAAATCAAAAGCCTTTTTATTGATGAAGGTTTCGGAACACTCGACGAAGGAACGCTTGATGTTGCTATAAACACACTCGAAAATCTACAATCGCAAGGCAAAACAATAGGTGTAATTTCGCACGTCAAGGAACTTAAAGAACGCATCAGTACGCAGATTCAAGTGAAGAAAAAAGGAAATGGCTATAGTAGGGTAGAGGTGGTAGGATAGCGTTGGAATCCGTAGCGTTGGCTTTAAAGCCAACGCTACGGATTCCAATTTTAAAGCCAACGCCACGGATTCCAATTTTAAAGCCAACGCTACGGATTCCAACTTTAAAGCCAACGCCACGGATTCCAGTGCTACTTTATACTGGTACGTACAAAATTGGAAAATGCAAACTAAATATAATTTAAATCACAAAGCACTAATAATCAGGTAATTAAACTAATGCAACAAGAAAAATTTTCACTAAAAGACCATCTTTTCAATGCCGAAAAAGTCGCTTTTTTAGCCAATGCAATCCTAACAGTTTACCCTTCTTTTGAAAAAAAGGCTTTTGAAAAAGAAATTATGGAGGCTTTTCCGCAATTGGAATTGAAGGAACGTATTGCGCACATTCGTCAATGCTTGCGAAAATATTTGCCGAGTGATTATCGAAAAGCAGTCGCTGTGATTTTGAAGGCTTTGCCTCTGCCTTTAAACGAGAACTTGAATGATGATGATTTTGGCGATTTTATCCATGCACCTTACAATGATTTTGTAGCGCATTATGGTTGCGATGCCGAAAATTTGACTTTTTCATTGGCAGCTTTGAAGGAAATGACCAAGCGTTTTTCGGCGGAAGACTCGATTCGTTTTTTTATCAATGCGTTTCCGAATGAAACTATGAAAACGCTTTTGGAATGGACAAAAGCCTCCAATTATCATGTTCGTCGCCTGTGTAGCGAAGGTTCTCGCCCCAAATTACCTTGGTCACAAAAAATAAACATTACAGTTGAAACTGCACTTCCAATTTTGAATAATCTTTTTGCGGACAAAACCCGTTATGTTACTCGAAGCGTAGCCAATCATTTGAACGATATTGCGAAAACGCAACCTGATTTGGTCTTAGAAACGCTCGCAGCTTGGCAAAAAACTAAGCAACAAAGCGAAAAAGAGATGAATTTTATTGTCAAACACGCTACCCGAACTTTGGTCAAATTGGGTAATGCAGAAGCATTGGCTTTATTGGGTTTTGGAGACAACAAAGGTCTAACAATCAGCGATTTACAACATGAAAAAATAGTGAAAATTGGCGAAAAGCTGGCATTCTCTTTTTCACTTTATGCAGAAATTGAAAAGCCATTGATGATAGATTACCTTGTGCATTTCCAAAGTAAACAAGGTACGATGAGCAACAAAAAAGTATTTAAGTTACAAAGCATTAAGGCAACAGAAAATTCAATTTTTCAAATCAAAAAAAATCATTTTTTCAAAGCTGATATGACAACCCGACAACTTTACGCTGGCACGCATAAAATTGAAATTCAAGTAAATGGCGGTGTTTTAGCAAGTTTTGAGTTTGAGTTGCTGTAATAAAAGCTATTTATTTTTTGCTATAAAAATCTCTTTGGAATGTATCGTCACGCCATGTACAACGACCACATACGCCTTAATATTAGGTCTTTCGATGAATTTTTTCAGCGTCAGATAATTCAATAATTGTATTTCTGCGGCAGCAAATTCCGTATCTAAATCTACTTTTTCACTCATTTTGACATATTTTAATTCAAAAGCGGAATCAAAGGGAACATCAAAATTTTTCATACCTTCGCAAAAAACATCAACATATTTTCTGTTTGTTTCATATTCAGAATGAATGTAATAGAATTTTTGTTGAAACAAAAGGCTTACAAAAATCGCTTTTAATGAATTTTCCGTAAAACCTTGCATATCACGATTGGAAAGTGCTGTCAAAATTTCTGTCACTTCCTTATAAAATGGCTCGGGATTTCCTTCCGCCAAATCCAATAAAGCAAATTGTAATGCCCTATTTTCAACAGGTAATTCGGCGGTCGCTTTCAACGTATCTACAAAATATTCGGCATACAATTTTTCAATGACAAAATTAGGAAATGTGAACTGGTGCATACCTAATCGCTGCCCTTTCATGGTCAAAAAACCCATATAAAACAACAAACTTGCTACATCATTGGTGTTAAAATCACGCTCTAAACTAAATTGGTCGGTCAAGATTGCGCTTAAAAAGCCTTCATTACGCAACTGTTTTAAGGCTTCAAAATTTTCTTTTTCTTTGTGCTGAATTTTGAAAATATTTCTAATTTTAGCATAATCCGTAGCAATATTTGGGTCCAATAAATTATCAGGATATTGCTGTTTACGGCTAAATAACATCGCAAAATACAAGACCATATCTGGGTTGTAAATATGATTTTCAGCATTGAGATTAAATAAATAACCATCATACCAAGCTCTCAAATTATTTAAAACGGACTTTAATTTGCTTTCTTTTACGCCAATTCCTTTCAAAATTCCTTCCACTTCAGGTTCTACAAAACCCATCATTTCGTGAAAATCTTCCCAAAGTGTAATGTTCGTACTGATGTTAAAACCACTCGTCATGCTGTCCAAAGTCAAAGGAGAAACGCCCGTTACGAACAATCTTTCAACGATACCGTCACGGGTAGCCAATTTGATACTTTCGTAAAACTTTCGTACAAAACCATTTTGGCTGACCGAAGTGGCAAAATATCTATAATTAAAAGACACCAATTCATTGGCGAAATGGTCATATTCGTCTATTAAGATGTAGATTTTGGGTAATTCCTGCTTTAAGGTAGCAGAATAATAGGCACTAAACAAAGCAGCCAAGACATCTGCGGGCTGCTCATTATCTAAAATTTCACGATGTGTATTTTTTGGAAAAAAAACGGCGTATTCTTCTAAAAAAGCTTTCACGCTATTTTTTACATTTCTCAAAAAGCCTTTAAAAGTTCCTTCCTCTGTTTTGGTATCAATACGGCTAAACTCCAAGGAAAGTACCATATAACTATTGGCATTTTCAGTTGGATGTTGCCCAATATCCAACTGTCCAAAGAGTTTTTCAAATTTCGCCTTGTGTTCCAAGCCATAATAAGAGTGCAGCGTGGTAATAAAAAGGCTCTTCCCAAATCGGCGAGGACGTAGGTAGAATAAAAAACGAGTGTTCTGTTCCTCTAATTTTCTGATATAAGCGGTGCGGTCTTGGTAAAAGAAACCATCTTTTATGACCGTTTCAAAACTGCTTTGACCGTAAGGAATTTTTAGCATTTTTATTCTTTTTTTGAAATTGTTATTTCTTTTGAATGTATCGTCACGCCATGCACAACGACCACATACGCCTTGATATTTGGTCTTTCGATGAATTTTTTTAGTGTCAGATAGTTCAATAATTGAACTTCAGCGGCAGCAAATTCAGTGTCTAAATCTACTTTTTCACTCATTTTGACGTATTTTAATTCAAAAGCGGAATCAAAAGGGACATCAAAATTTTTCATGCCTTCGCAAAAAACATCAACATATTTCCTGTTTGTTTCGTACTCAGAATGAATGTAGTAAAATTTTTGTTGAAACAAAAGACTTACAAAAATCGCTTTTAAGGAATTTTCCGTAAAACCTTGCATATCTCGATTGGAAAGTGCGGTCAAAATCTCAGTCACTTCGGCGTAAAATGGCGTAGGATTTCCTTCCGCCAAATCCAATAAAGCAAATTGTAATGCCCTATTTTCAACAGGCAATTCGGCAGTGGCTTTCAAAGTATCTACAAAATATTCGGCATATAATTTTTCAATGACAAAATTAGGAAAAGTAAATTGGTGCATACCTAATCGCTGCCCTTTCATGGTCAAAAAACCCATATAAAACAACAAACTTGCTACATCATTGGTATTAAAATCACGCTCTAAGCTAAATTGGTCGGTCAAGATTGCGCTTAAAAAACCTTCATTACGCAACTGTTTTAAGGCTTCAAAATTTTCTTTTTCTTTGTGCTGAATTTTAAAAATATTTCTAATTTTAGCATAATCCGTAGCAATATTTGGGTCTAAAAGATTATCAGGATATTGCTGCTCACGGCTAAATAACATCGCAAAATACAAGACCATATCTGGGTTGTAAATATGATTTTCAGCATTGAGATTAAATAAATAGCCATCATACCAAGCTTTCAAATTATTTAAAACGGACTTTAATTCGCTATCTTTCACACCAATTCCTTTCAAAATCCCTTCTACTTCGGGTTCTACAAAACCCATCATTTCGTGAAAACCTTTCCAAAGCGTTATGTTCGTACTGATGTTAAAACCACTCGTCATGCTATCTAAAGTCAAAGGAGAAACGCCCGTTACGAACAATCTTTCAACGATACCATCACGAGTAGCCAATTTGATACTTTCGTAAAACTTTCGTACAAAACCATTTTGGCTGACCGAAGTAGCAAAATATTTATAATTGAAAGACACCAATTCATTGGCGAAATGGTCATATTCGTCTATGAGAATGTAGATTTTGGGTAATTCTTGCGCTAAGGTAGCAGAATAATAGGCACTAAACAAAGAAGCCAAAACATCTGAGGGCTGCTCATTATCTAAAATTTTATTATGTATATTTTTTGGAAAAAAAATGGCATATTCTTCTAAAAATGCTTTTACGCTATTTTTAATATTCCTCAAAAAACCTTTAAATGTACCCTCCTCAGTTTTGGTATCAATACGACTAAACTCCAAAGAAAGCACCATATAGTTATTGGCATTTTCAGTTGGATCTTGTCCAATTGCTAAATTGCCAAAGAGTTTCTCGAATTTCGCTTTATGTTCCAAGCCATAATAAGAGTGGAGCATGGTAATAAAAAGGCTCTTCCCAAATCGGCGAGGACGTAGGTAGAATAGATATTGAGTATTTAACTCCTCTAATTTTCTGATATAAGCGGTGCGGTCTTGATAAAAACGACCTTGAGTGATTATCTTTTCAAAACTGCTTTCGCCATAAGGAATTTTTAGCATTTTCTCTTATTTGTAAATATCTGCTTTCTAATTAATTTGCAAATATAGGCAAAATAATTATTTTTTTACTTTAAATTGATGTAAAAACTGTAAAAACGCCTTTTAAAACGCTATTTTATCTGCCGAACAATCGTCGAATCCGTTATCTTATCATCTTCTGCCAATAAAAACGCTTTGCTCAAAATAATAGACAAAATTGAGTCGCCTTCAAAGGGAAGAAAAACTTTTTCGTCGCTCACTTTTTTAGAACCATCTGGCACGATGCAAAGGTATTGGTCATTGGGAGTCATCAAAATATTTCCGCTGCCTAAATGAATTTTATAAGTGCGAATTTTTCCTTTTACCAGTAAAAAATTGCCTTCAAAACTGGATAAAGAAGCGATTTTTAAACGAGGAACGAGATTTTTTAGAACGGCGGCTCTTACTTTTGCAGTTTCGCCAAGTTCGCCAAAACTTTGACTTTGCCAGTAATTATTGTAACGTGGCAAACCACTATTGTCTGTCCAATTTGGGTCGTTTCCGATGCTCGCTACACCTACAAACATATCAACATCTCGCATCGCCTCCGAAAAAGGCAACAAAGGAATTTCTGACAAAGGAATAACGCCATGATTGTTGGCAAAACGCACTTGGTCAGTGCTGATGTAATTCCAAATACCTGTTCCGTTCCACTCATTTTCAGCATTGATTGGATTGACCCAAAACTGTGCATTGAATTGATAATCAGGCATTTGCAAAGTAGCTATTTCTCCATCACGTCCATCGTCATACGCTCCGAGCAAAGCGTATTTCCAAGCTCTTAATTTTGCCAAACTATTAAACTGATGTTGTTTCAAAACGTGTGCTGCCATACGATTACTGTATGTTTCGGTGCGATGTTCCGCATCTGTCAAAATATATACCTCTCGAAAAGCTTGTTTTAAAGGTTGTAAAATTTCTTTTTCAATGAAAAAATTGCGCCACGCCAAAACCGTTTCTTGCGAAGCAAAAACAGGATGCCAAAGCGAAATTGTTGGATTTTTAGGTAAAGTTACAGCCGTTCCATTTTCATTAATCCATTGATTATCAAACCAAAGCGCCGTTATTTTAGTTTCTTTTTCTTCAAAATTCCATAATATTTTTTTTGTCAAAAAAGACATCAAACCATGATTCAAATAATACCGTTCAAAATGCGTCCAAGTCATTTTGCGCTCTGTTCTGAACATTCTATCTATTCGGTCACGTTGCGAAGTGCTTGTCGTTTCTATTTGTTTGACTTGTTCTTTGATGTTTTTGAGTTCGGCAGCAAAGTCTTTTTTGACCGAAGCAGGAACAGTTTTGAGCAACGAGGCATCTTTTTTTTGCCAAATTTGTGCTACTTTTCCAACGTTTTCCAATTGAATTGTCAAACAATATTCGCCCAACTTATAAGTCAATTTACCTTCCTTTAAATCAAAATCTTCCACTGCCAAATCTTCCAATTCACTTATCGTAATGCCTTGTTTTTCAGCGGCTTCTAACAAATATTTTTCAATCAAAGCCAAAGTATTGCTTTGTTTTACACGCAATTTGGCTCGTGACAATTGAGCAATACCTTCCAAACTATTTGCTTGTGCAAAAAGATATAAACAAGTGTTGCCCAAACCAAGCGCACAAGGACCTTTTCCAGGAATTTTCTCTTGTGTTTTGTCTAATAGTTTTCCTAAAATCTGCAAATATCTTGCTGAAATCAAAGGTTCGCTAATCCAAAGCAAACCTTTCAGAATATCCACATTGGAATTAGATAAAAATTCAAATGTGGTATAATTATAAACCGAACCATCGCCATAAACGTGTTGATGTGGTGTGACAATTGCTTTTATACCAATGAAACAGTGAATTAATTTTTCAAGTGTATTCGTAAAATGCTCGTTATCAATTTCTTGCAAAACAGTTTGATAGCTGTTTTTATAAATTTGAGTAGGTTTTGCACCAGTAGCGGCTTTAGCAATCCCGATTAATTTATACCAAACTCGTCTTTCTTTTTCGTCCAGATTCGCAATATAATCATTAGCAAATGCGCTTAATCGGTCTTTTTCATCAAAATGATTGACTGCTAACAATTCATTTGCTTCTACATCATCAATCCCGTCAGCAAATATTTTTGTGCAAATAGTATCAATCAAACTAACAACTCTCACTTTGTCTTTTCCATAATACTTAATTTCATCATTTACGACAGCCATTTTCAATGTAAAAAAACTTTCATACAATGATTTGGAAGAAGATTTTTTGATGTCTTTCTCAATTTTTTTTAAAGTTGTCACTAAAATAGATTGATACCATTGATGTCTATTCAAAGCAAATTGAATAAATGCCTTCAACAAACTTTTGACATCAGATTCATCAAAAACTGTCTTTTTATCTAAAAGTAATTTCCAATAATATTCTATCGTATTGATAAAAAAAGTAGTATAAGGGGAACGCTCATCGCTATTTCTATAAGCTTGATTTTCTTCCAACAAATAGCAAAACAAAGCAGCTCTTCGGCTACTTTCCCAAGTATTTATTTGCTTTTCTGCTACAAGAAACAATTTATAAAATACAGCACCTTCTGTGTTATCTTCGCCTTTCGTTAAGGTTTTAAAAAAGTTTTTTTCCGTTTCAAAAATTTCAAAAGCTGTTTTATTTTCTTGCATAATTGATTGTAAATTGGTAAAACGGACTTCAGTCCGTTACTGATTAGGAATTTTTATTTCAAACGGACTAAAGTCCATTGTCCATTCTACCCGCCTACCAAAGGTGTTAATTTTACAAATGAAACAATAGAATTTCTATTCAAAGCGATTTCTTCTGCCAAGTCATCAACTTGTTTGTTGTCAATCAAGATGAAAAAGCCATTTTCTTGAAATGCTTTGAGTGCGATGTAGCCTTGTTTTTCGGCATCAATTTGGCGACGTTCTCGAAGGCGGTAGCCGTTTAGCACTCGTTCAGCGTCGGTCGGTTGTACGAGTCCATTGAAATATTCGGGCAATTTTTCATTGTACGCATTGACTTCTGCCGTCACACGAGCAATGATGATGTCTTTTACCGTCAAAACTTCTGCTTTGACTTCCACGGACAACTCTTGCAAGAGTTTGCCTGTTGCTGTTTCGTCTTTGAATGTGATTGTCATGTTTAATAATTTTTAGACTACAAAATTAAACATTTTTTTTGAAAATAAAAAAAATTAATACTTTTTTAATGAAAAAATAAAAAAACCTTGTCAATTTTGATTTTGACAAGGTTTTTCCTTTTTTAGGATAAATTCTTTAATTCTTCTGCAATTTTTTTCATTTCTGCATGAGAAAAAACAAGTGCAACAGTTTCATAAGCCTTGGTAGAGTCTAAGCCAAATTGGTAGGTTTTGTCGTACCAAGAAAGAGCGATCTTAGTAGCGGTAGGATAGTCGTCTATTTCCAAAGCAGCGATGGCGGCTTGTGCATTTTGACCACCAATTTTTCTTTCAATATTTTTAAAAACAGCCATCAGGTCATTTTTATCGTATTTGGCATAATCGTCGCAAAGCCTTTGTATGCGAGCATCGGTTGGAATTTCGATGTTGTAGAGCTTACTATCAGAGAACTTTGACCAAAAACCATCTGGCAAGAAACACCTCCCAATACTTCGACTTTCGTTTTCTATCCAAATGCGTTTTGACGAATCAGCGGTTCTTATTTTATCAAACAAACGATTTTCAAAATGCTCAACACTTGGCTGCGGCAATTCACCAAGAGAGCCAAAAGCCGAGCCTTTGTGGTGCGCTAAACCTTCCAAATCAATGACTTGTTCGCCCAATTCACTTAGGTGATGAAGGATTTTGGTTTTACCAGTTCCTGTTTTTCCTCCGATTCTATTTAATATAAGTGGTTGATTGTCAATGGTTTCTAAAACATGAGTTCGGTACGCCTTGTAACCACCATTGATGGTCATCACGTCAAAACCTGTCATGTCCCAAAGCCAGCTCAAACTTCCGCTTCGTTTTCCTCCTCTCCAACAATAAACGATTAGTTTCTTTTCGGGAGCTAATTTTTTTGCTCTTTTAACGAACATGGACATTTTTTGCCCTACAAAATCCAAACCTTGCAACATGGCTTTTTCGGGCGACGCTCGTTTGTAAGTTGTACCAACAATTGCACGTTCTTCATCGCTGAATAAAGGAATATTGATGGCATTTGGAATGTGTCCTTTTTCAAATTCGGAAGGAGAACGTACATCAATAATGACTCTATCTTGTTGATTTTCAAACAATTGTAAAATTTCTATTCTTTGCATAAGGCTAAAATTGGAGCTAATGGAGTTCTGCTACTAAGTAGCTGTTACAATGAAGTAAAACGATTGAAAGCATCTGAAACCATTGCAAGAATCCCATGGATGCCTATAAAAATAAGGATATTACTTGGGTCAAAAACAATGTGTTGCTGATAAGAAAGATTGTAATATACGAATGCCAAAATACTCAAACTTGATAGTGTTAGCCAGATTTTTCCAAAAGGTATTTTGTCGAAAAACTGTACAAATGCCATGAAGAATCCACTCATAATCAGTGCCACAACAAAGGGATATGGCATGGGCGTAATCTGACTTGCAATGATGATGGTGATGATGTAGTAAATTGAAAAAGCGAAAACATTTATTTTTTTACGAAATAAAATTGGCAACGCTAAAAATGGTGTCGCCAAGGGGTGTAATAGTGCCGAATTGACTGAAAAATAATGAATGACATTTATTGCAAAGGCAACGCCCAAAAGCAAGAGCCACATTTTTTTATTTTTTAAAATATCAACTTGATAAAGGCTAAAATGAGTGGTCAGAACAAACAGGCAAAATACAGTGAACAACAAAAAGGTTAGGAAACGATAAGGTACATTTTTCCCAAGTTCTGTGTTTAGATTTTGGTCTTTTATAGCTTGTAATTTGTTGAAAATAGGTGCTGTGATTTTACGACCTTTTTTTATAATCAAATCGCCTTGCTTGATGGTATCTCGTTGATTTTGAAGCTGTTGTGCTACTTCAAGTCTTGATTTTTCATTTTTTTCTTCATCAAAAACAAGATTTGGTTTCAGCTTTCCATCAAATGAATTGAGCAAAAATTCTGGCTCTCGCAAAGCACTATAAGGCAAGGTGTCGGTGATGAAATTATAGGCGGAAACGACATCAAAAACCTTTTTGGTTTCGACTTCGGTCATCAAATCACCACGCAATATTTTTACCGTAGGTGTTTTTACTTTTTGTTGCAAAATACCTTTTTCGTAGATTTTTCCTAAAATTCCTTCTCCATACTGCAAATAGACTTTTGAGTTTTTGGCAACATCTGGAAAAGAATTGTCTTTGCGTGCTAAATTCAAAGCACTTTGAAAATTACTGGTAAATTTTGCTTTTTCTTCTACCAAAACACTTGTATTGTATTGAAAAATAGGCGTATAAGAGGCGGAGTTTTTAGAAAGAGAATCCACCACTTCTTTTGACAGTGGCACTAAAATTTGCTTTGACGCATACAAATCATCGTATTGCCATTTTTGACCTTCCTCAAAAACCATTTGAAAACCGCTACTAAACGAAAATAGTAAGGAAAGCAGCACGCCAACGATTGCCGACATGATGAAGTTTGTGTAGTAAGGATTCTTCCAAAATCTGAATTTAAACATAGTTTTCTCGAATAAGGCTGCAAAGGTACGATTTTTTTAATGAAAATAAAAAAAAATTAGTGTATAAAACGTTGTGGGTTGTTTGAAATTTTCACTGTAGGGGCGACTTCAGTCGCACATTCTACGGTGGCGACTTCAGTCGCACGTCCTACGATTGTACACGTAGGGGCGACTTCAGTCCAATGTCATTTCCCTAATTCAAGAAGAAAAGTCTTAAAAAAAAGCGTTATTATTGCTTGAAAAATAAGTTAAATAATTTTTTTTCA
>JAYWHK010000014.1:0-5208 GCA_043777755.1 Saprospiraceae bacterium | reverse complement strand
GTTATCCGTTCTGTTATCGATACCCTTCGTAAAAGAGGTGTAGAGGTACTTCCATGCCTAACTCAAATCATCAAAATACAACCTGTGTAGTTACTAATCAACATCTAAAGACGCTAAATATTTATTTCTTATTTTTGAAAAATCATTTATAAAATTCTGATTAACAGGTAGTTGTAAGATGTGATTAAACAAGCTATCGTCTTTAATGTCTTCTATTTCCATACCTGACAAAATACTTTTTTCGATGTATTTTTTGACATCTTTTTGGCGATGTAGTCTGTAAGCTATTTTTGTAGCATGAGCATAATCGAAACTTCTGATTTTTACTTTTGCTTTTTCTGCCATTTTAAAGAAAGACAATGCTTTTTCATTTTCTCCAATTTGATAAAAATGATGTGTGATTGAGGTATAAAAATCTTCTTTTTTAGGCTGACCCATCAAGGTGATTTGAGCCAATAGATTAGAAGATAAGAACAGTAAAAATATGAAAAAAGATAGCTTCATGTTTTTCTATTTTAGTTTTTTTTCAAAAAAACGATTGATTGTATATTTCATTTGCTTGTCAAAAAGGGGCGTAAATCCTTTACTGATGTAGTAATTGCAGAGTTTTTCGTTGCTTGCAACACAATCCAATCGAAAAAGGAAAATATTTTTTCTAATCAATTCATTTTCAACGAATTGTAACATTTTTTCACCTATTTTTTCACCTGAAAATTCACGTAAAGTAATAAGTGAGTGAACGTAGCCAGCTTCTATATCTTGTTTTCCCCAATAGTCTTCGTCTTCGTATAGCAATCGAAACATTCCTTTTGTTTCTATATTTTCATCTTCTGCGAACCAAAATTCTTCGTTTTTGATTCCTTCTTTTAGCCAAAATACAAGGTCGTCGGTTGGCACAAGCCATTGTGTCCACTGATTTATGTTTTGTGATAAAAACCATTGCGCTGTTGTTTGATAAAGATTCAAAACTTTTGGAAGTTCATCACTGTTTGCTTTTCTGAAGATTAAATTCATTTTTACAGTATATTAATATTTTCTTCTTTTAAATAATTTCCGACGTTAATCGTCACATTGTCAATAAGTTGTATGTTTTTATCTAAATTGTAAATATGCCATTCTTCTCCTTCTGAAACAAGAATTTTATTGTTTTTTGAAAAAATCCAAATTACTTTTTCAGTGCCATTGTCTAATATTTTTTGTGTTTTTTTCATCCAATATTCTGTCAATGAGTTCATTCCTGTATCGTCCAAAGAAATATCAGTTTCAACTTCTATGACCAAAGAAGGCGCAATTTCTTGCACGTATTGGTTTGTAATTTTATCAGAAGTCAAAACTTTGCGGTCATACAAAGCAATATCGTAAGAAAAGTTATTTTTATGAGAAATGTGATGTCCAATTTCGTTGCTCAAAACCCAAAATTTCTTTTGTAATTTAGCTCCGTATATTTCTTCTAAAATATAACCAATAATGATTGATTGTAAAGCACTACAGCCCATAATTTGCTCTAATTTTTGTTGTTTATTCAATACTTTTTTGTAATCTCGATAATAAAAACGCACTCCGTCTATGACTTCTTTTACCAAAGAGTCAGGTACATTGCGTTTAGTTTTTGCTTTGACTGCCAGTTTTTCGGCACTTGATAAGATTGCTACTGTCATTTTGCTATAAGTATTGGGGCTAAATTAATTAGTATTATTTTTTTTAGTCGATTGCTCAAAAAGCTATAAATAACTTCCTTATAGTCAGTTATTTATAACTTTTTTCTCAACGACAAAATAATACTAATCAATTTTGAACGCCCGCTTATTTATTATCAGATTAATACGATTTCCAACTACAAAGATAAGTTTTTTTCGTAGTTTTTCAATATTTTATTTCAAAATTAACGGTTTTATTGTAAGGTGTAAAAATACTGTCTTGATGCCAATCTTTTTCGCTTTTGAGTTTCCATGAGAGGTAGGTCATACGGTCAGCGAGTACGGGTGTTTCCCATTTTATAGTAGGATAATTATTTAAAGGAAATGTAAAATTATCGCCATCAATTTTATTTTTTTGATAAAATTGATGTTCTTTGAAAAATAAAGTGTCTTTGCCTGCGATATTATTGCTTTGGATGTTTATATTAATTCTTCCTGCTTTGATAACATTGAAAGTATGGTTTAATGTGAAATCAGTAGTAATATTTCCTACTATCAAAGGAGATATTAATTCTAGTCTGTTATTATATTTTTTATTTCCATCAAAACCCATATAACCATCTTTAAGAACTCCAACATGATAAGTTGCAGTATCATACGCTGTAAATTTATAGCTGTATTTTCCATCTTTATCAGAAATAGCTATTTCTTTTGGATTCGTTAATGTTACTAATTGTCTTAAAATAGTTATTTTCTTACTAAACTCATATAGAAATATAGGCATATTTTCTAATCCTTTTCCCGTTTCAAAGTCAAAAACTTGTCCTTTAATTTCAAGGTCTTTGCTACTTACAGTTAAATTCGGTTTTACTTCTTCTTTTTTACAAGCAAAAAAGAAACAAAAAATGCTTAATGCTAAAAATATTTTTTTCATAATGTATTGATTATTAATTGATTAGATTAAATTTTAAAAACCTACGTTTAGACTCAACGCTCTTATACCATAAAATTTATTGTAAAGTCCATTCGCTTTGTAAGTTTGGTCATCAACTTCAAAATGGATTTTATTTTGTTGATAACCGAGATGTGCGCCAGTTTCAATCCCTATACTTAAATAAGGTAAAAAATAATAACGGACACCAAAAAATGGAACAATACCAAGTCGAATATTGGTCTGCTGGAGCTGATTTATCTTTGTATTTCCATACAAAGTGTAGTAATAAAAGCGAGCATCTTCTTCTACATCAAACAAAGCATTTGCATATTGAAAAGATGCAGCAATGTCTGCGCCATAAAAAATAGCTATTTTACGTTTCAATCCTTTTTGTACCTCATAGCCTAAGTTCAAACTGTATTTTTGATAGCTTCTTGGTTTTGTACCATAATATCGGTTGTAATAAATTTCTGAATGAGAAGTTTGTATGGTATCATCAATTTTATTTTCAGACAAAGCAATATTGGTGTAAAAATCAATTCCTACTCGAATTTGCCTTTTTTGATCAACAATAACGTATTTTTTTTCTTCAATTTTATGTTTGAATGTTATACCATAAAACCCATTGAGAACCCCTTTTGTATTAAAGTTCAGTTCATTTTTAAATTGGCGAATCTCATTTGCTCGTTTGTCGGCTTTTGCCGAAATCTCACTTTCTGTTTGTGCATTGAGTAGCAAATTTGGAATTAAAAACAATGCGAATGCTAAAAATATTTTTTTCATAATATGTTGATTATTAATTGATTAGATAAAATTTTTATTTAGTTTTTCTTGAAAAATTTCTATAAATTGCCCAACTTGAAAGCCATCTACCAAAGCATGATGAACATGAACGGAAACAGGCATTGTTTTTACGCCATTTTGTTCCGTCATTTTTCCAAACGAAATTTTAGGAATACAGTCTTTGAATGAAAATGCTCGAGCATGAGAAATCGACGTGAAATTCAGCCAAGGCAAGGAAGAATAATGTATCACATTGTCATTGGAAACGGTCAATTCTAAGCCAGAATTATTTTGTACTCGCTCAATTTCTTTTTTAGCTTCCGTCGCAAATTCTTGATAATCAGCATAATAATCCATGTAGGCAAAGCCAAACGTTCCATCAGCTCGATTAATGGTAGGCGAAGCGTTGATGTGGTCATAGACGATAACTGCCGTTTCGTTTTCGATGCGATAGCGAAAAGCCTCCACCGAATTTGCCGCTGCGAGCGAAGCATGAAGGTAATATAGGAAAAAAGAAGTGTCGAGTTCCTTCGCTTTTTGATAGGCTTTTGTTACGTTGAGTTGAACGGTTACGCCAAAAAATGGTTCTTCAAATTGGCGAAAAAAATGGAAATGATCACAGCGATTCCAAGTAGCGATGTCAAGTTGTTTTTTCATAATTTTTACAAAATACTTGATTTTACGTCCATAATTTTATCAAAATGTTTGAAATTTTCGTGTTTTATGTTGCCTTCTACTTTTTCTAAGGCCCAAGTCGTGTGGTAAGGAATATGAAAGGCATGGCCGCCAATATTCAAAACGGGCAGAATATCAGATTTTGGAGAGTTGCCAATCATCAAAAATTCATAAGGCTCAATATCAAGATGTTTTATGAGCTTTTCGTAACCTTTTTCATCTTTTTCAGACATGATTTCGATATGGTGAAAATATTTTTCCAAACCAGAACGCTGCAATTTTCGTTCTTGGTCAAGCAAATCTCCTTTTGTCGCCAAAACCAGTTTATACTTGCCATGAAGCGATTTTAAAACATCTTCTACGCCTTCCAAAAGTTCAATTTTTTGATTCAACATTGCTTGCCCGAGTTCAATTATTTTTGATAGGGTAGTGGTATCTACTTGATTGTCAGACACTTGTAAGGAAGCTTCTATCATCGAAAGCATAAAACCTTTGATGCCATAACCATAGATTGGAATGTTGCGAATTTCTGTTTGCAGCAAGGTTTCGGAAAGCTGTTTTTCCTCCATGTACTGCGAAAGAAGCAGGCAAAACTGATGTTCTGTTGCTTGAAAATAGGGTTCATTGACCCAAAGCGTATCGTCAGCATCGAAAGCGATGACTTTAATTTTTTTAGACATATTTTCGTAAATCCAATTCGAAGCCTTTCAAAACATCTTCGCCAGAAAGCACCGTTTGTAATGTTTCAATAATTTCTATACTTCCATTTTTTCGATAAATATATACTTTTTCGTCCATTCTATCAATCATCCAAGCCAAATGACAGCCATTTTTGATGTATTCGTTCATTTTTTCAAGTAAAATTTTCAAATTATCGTTTTCAGAACGAATCTCAATGACAAATTCAGGACAGGCAGGCAAGAATTTTTTACGCTCCTCAGCACTAAATTTTTTCAATTGCTCAAAAGAAATCCACGATACATCGGGCGCACGAACCGCCGTATCAGGCAAAGTGTAGCCCGTATTGCTATCGCCAACAACGCCATTACGTTCTTGTCTGTTCCAAATTGTTACATCTGTTCCAGGTTAAACGCATCAATTAAGACATTTCTATGACAATTTAAGGATTGCCTTTATTGATAAAATCATAAATGACATCAAAAGCATATTGATTATCCC
>JAYWHK010000013.1:0-5210 GCA_043777755.1 Saprospiraceae bacterium | reverse complement strand
TTGATAAATAATTCGGGTATTTTCATCGACAAAGATAGTCGTTTTTTACAAATTTTAATTTGTCATCATTTTGTCTGTTTTTATGCGTTTAACCTGTCGTAAAAGTATCATATCGCCTTTATAAATTTGGATTTTTTTTCTAAAATCTTCTATTTCGATGTAATAAATAGGCGTATAGAAATGACCATGTTTATTTTAGCCCAACTACTTCTATTTTGATACCCGAGAGTTTTGTTGCGCTGTAGAGTAAAGCTCCAGCTTGGCTCAATACAAAATTAGCCATTTTTAGGGCTACTCCAAGCTGGAGCTTGGAGCTACACTACTTAGGTACAAACTGAACTTTGAGTATCTCTATTTGAAAAATGAATGTTTTTGAAAAAAATAATAGTAAAAATAGAAATGCTTTCTTCATGGAAACGTATTTTTGTGTTTTCTGTTGGCAAAAGTACGATGTAAAATCGAAATAATCAATATTTTGTAACTGTTTAGCATCTAAAAAAATCGAAAAATTTTTATTTTTACCACGGAGAAACGGAGGTCACGGAGGCAAAAAAATTAGCCGAAGGCTAATTTTTTTTGCCACACTCTGTGTTCTCCGTTTCTCCGTGGTAAAAAATTGCAAAAGTGGTAAATAGTTACAATATTTTAACAACTATATGGGCATCATCAAACGCCAAGCGATTGGCTACAGTATCGTAAATTACGCTGGAGTGGCGATTGGGTCGCTCAGTACGCTTTTTTTGTATCCACGGGACCAGCAAGCGTATGGACTTTTTCGTTTTTTGTTGGATACTGCCAATATGATTATGCCTTTTGCGATGTTGGGAGCGACGTATGTTAGTATTCGGATGTTTCCTGAATTTCGTGATGAAAAAAAAGGAAATAAAGGTTTTTTTATGTTGTTGAGTTTGATGGCATTGATTGGGACAGTGCTTTTTGCCTTGTTTTTTTATTATTTTCAACCGATTTTGTTTCCTACCGAAGGCAAAAAAGATGCTTTTTTATTTGATAAATACATTTTATATATCATTCCACTTTTTGCATTTTTTGGCTATTTTGCGCTGTTGCGACAATACTGTTCTAATTTTTTGAAAGTGGTTTTTCCTGCATTTTTAGACCAGCTTATCAAAATTTCTTTCCCGATTATTTTTATTCTTTTTTTATCAAAAATAATTGATTTAACGGGTTTGGTGCATGGTATTTTGTTGCACTTTGTATTGATGCTTATTATTACTTTTTTTTATTTAAAAAAAATTGGAGAATTATCGTTTCAATTGCCTGATTTTCAAGGTTTTAACAAAGAAAAATGGCAGCAAATTGCTGGTTTTGCTTTGTACGGAGTTGTAGGAAGTGGTAGTGCGATGCTTGCGTTGCGCATAGATACGTTGATGGTAAGTAAAATGATGGGCGATTTGAACGATACAGGACGGTTTAACATCGCTTCGATTATTGGTTCAAACATTGCGATTCCCCTTACGGCAATTATGGCGATTGCTGCGCCAGTAGTTTCAAAGGCTTGGAAAGATGATAACTTATTGGAAATCAAAAAGATATATCAAAAATCTTCTGAAAATCTGTTGTTGGTAGGCTTGTTTTTGTTTGGTGGCGTTGTGCTTTGTGTGAATGATTTGTTTGCGCTGATGCCCAGACCGAAAGGCGATTATTCCGAAGAAATAATGATTGTTTACATCGTTGGTTTTAAGAGTGTGATTGACATGGCAACGGGCGTGAATGATATTATTATTGGCTATTCAAAAAGTTATAAATTCAATCTTTATGCGATTGTGATAATGGCAGTATTGAATATTATTGGCAACTTATTTTTGATTCCTCGCTTTGGGATTGTTGGTGCGGCGATGTCCACATTTTTGTCCAATTTGATTTTCAATGTTGCTAAATTTATTTTTATAAAAATGAAATTCGGCTTGATGCCTTATACTTTCAATGTTGTTAAAATACTGATTATCAATATTTTATTTACTTCGCTGTGTTGTTTTTTACCTGATTTAGGAAATCCACTTCTCAATATTTTATTCAAAGGAGGCATTTTTACGGTTTTGGTCGCTGCGGCTGCGATTTACTTCGATGCTTCGCAAGATATGACCGCTTTGAAGCAACAGATTTTGAAAAGGTTGAGTGCGAGAATGGGAAAGTAGGAGTTTTTACATTAGAATTAAAGAGGATTAATACATTTTATAATCTATCTAAAATCAAATTTTTCAATGCTCGGATAGAATAAATAACTTGTAATAATTCTTTTTTTTGTGTAGCATCAAATTTTTTACTAATGCAATAGTTCTTGCCAACGAGTGTCGTAAATCGCCATTCGCTACCAACAACAAAACTACCATAAACAGGCTTATTGTCGTTGTTTAGAGCTTGTGCAATAAGCATTGCAGTAAGCATTTGAGCTTCGGGGTCTGTTTTTTCGCCTTTGCCTTTTTTAAACTCTTGGAGAAAAAAATAAGGATTACGTGGACTACTAAATTGTTGAGGTGTAGCGACAATACAATCAGAAATGACGGATAATTTATACTCATTGATTGTAGCAGAAATAGAGCGTTCAAAATAAACACGAATTTTACCTTTTTGCTTTACTTTAGCAACATAAAATACCGTACCAATGAATTGGACTTTCAATTCTTCTTCATTCCAATAATCGCCATTACTTTCGATTTCTTCATGAATATCGTCAATGATTTCGAGTTCGGTAGCCGTTAGTGTGAATGTGGAAGATAGCCATTGAGTTAGGTCATTGCAAGAGCCAACTCTTTGAACATCAAAGGCTTCTGCAAGAATATCTAAGTCAAATGGTAGTTTTTTATATTGTTCCATTAATAAATTTTTACAAAAGTACATAAAAACCATCAATTTCAAAATCTTCTTTTATTATTTCATAATTATTACTTATTTTTGCAAAAAATAAAGAGATGATAAAAGCAAATTTTCGAGAATGGAACTTAGATAGAATTGATGAAGCATTTGGTACAAATCAAGTGCTACAACTTCCGTTGCTAAATCAATTATTGGCTTTTGACTATCAATTGAATAGTTTTGAAGAAGAATCTTTGCGTTTTTTGCAGAAAAATTACATTGAATTGGGTGGTGATGACTGGAACGAAGCAGAGGTAGAAAGCAAATTCATAACACCTATTATTGTACTCTCTGATATTAGCAATCGAAAATTTGCTTATTTTTTAGAAAGAGAAATCAGTGCGACTATCGCCAATTATGAACTGAATGGTCGGGTAGATGGTATGATTGCAACGGGTTTTCGCAATCCTAAAAAACCTTATTTTTGTATGAATGAATACAAAAAAGACAGCGATCCTTCTGGTGACCCCAAAGCGCAAGCCTTGATAGAAATGTTGGTCGCACAAGCAATCAATGACAATAAAAAACCTATTTTTGGTTTGTATATCACAGGAGCAAAATGGAAATTTATGCTTTTAGAAGACAAAAACTATGCGTTTTCACCTACTTTTGTAGCCGATACAGCTGATATTTTTGATATTTTTAGAATTTTAAAAGGACTTCGTTACGAAATTGAAAAACTAATTACTACAAATTAACTCCTTCCCATGAAAAAAACCTTACCTTTGCCTACCTTTTTAGAGGTTTTGGCTTATGATTTTTAAAATAACAAACAAAGAAAGAGAGATTTTAGAGTTGGTTGGTCAAACAGCCGACGAATTAGGCTATGCAGCGTATGCCGTTGGCGGTTATGTTCGTGACAAAATCTTGGGAAGACCCTGCCACGATATTGACGTTGTGTGCATTGGTAGCGGTGTCAAATTGGCGGAAGCGGTAGCGGCAAAATTATTTCCCCAGCCCAAAGTCGCTATTTTTCAACGTTTCGGAACGGCAATGTTTCGTTGTGCTGATTTTGACGTAGAATTTGTTGGGGCAAGGAAAGAGTCTTACCGACAAGATTCTCGCAAGCCAAGCGTCGAAGAAGGAACGCTCGAAGACGACCAAAATCGTCGTGATTTTACCATCAATGCTTTGGCGATTAGCTTAAACAAACATAATTTTGGTGAAATATTAGATTCTTTCAATGGTTTGGTGCATTTGGAACAAAAAAATATCAAAACGCCACTCGAGCCAGACCGTACTTTTTCTGATGATCCACTGCGTATGATGCGTGCGATTCGCTTCGCTACGCAATTGAATTTTACGATTCATCCGCAAACTTTACGGGCAATTAGAGAAAATCGAGAGCGTATTCACATCATTTCAAAAGAGCGAATTACCATAGAATTAGAAAAAATATTGGCTTCTCCAAAACCTTCCGTTGGTTTCAAATTGTTGTTTGATACAGGTTTGTTGGAATTGGTTTTTCCTGAAGTGCAAGCACTTTATGGTGTTGAAAAGCGCAACGGACGAGCGCACAAAGATAATTTTTACCATACTATAGAAGTAGTGGACAATGTAGCGCAACGTTCTGACAATATATGGTTGCGTTGGGCGGCTTTGTTGCACGATATTGCAAAGCCTCCGACCAAACGTTTTGACCCCGACCACGGTTGGACTTTTCACGGTCATGAAACCGTTGGCGCACGAATGGTTGTTAAGATTTTTACCCGATTGCGTCTTCCTCAAGACAGTAAAATGAAATTTGTACAAAAATTAGTACAACTTCATCTCCGCCCAATTGCCCTGACAAAAGAAGAAATTACTGATTCGGCGGTTCGTCGTTTGCTTTTTGAAGCTGGCGAAGACATTGATGAGTTGATGATTTTGGCGCAATGTGACATTACCTCTAAACGAGAAGAAAAAGTTGAAAAATACTTGGCAAATTACGAAATTGTAAAGCAAAAATTAATAGAAATTGAAGAAAAAGATAAAATTCGCTCTTGGCAACCACCCATTACAGGGGAAATCATCATGGAAACGTTTAATATTTTGCCTTCTCGACCAGTCGGAATCATCAAAGAATTTGTCAAAGATGCCATTTTAGATGGCAACATTCTCAATGATTATGATGCCGCTTTTGAATTGATGTTGGAAAAGGGAAAGGAATTAGGGCTTGAAGCAGTGGTCAAATAAATTTGATGCTTAGTCATACACATCAGATTTTAATCAATACACAGACTATTTACAATAAAATATTTGTAACTACTCAGGTTATATTTAGTAAAAAAATAAATATTTTACAAAAACCCTGTATCTTGTGGCGATGAGTTTACGCAAAGAAAATATAACCCTTC
>JAYWHK010000012.1:0-14830 GCA_043777755.1 Saprospiraceae bacterium | reverse complement strand
ACTTAGGTACGCTCAATATTAAAACGAAGTTTTAATAAAAATTAGAGAAATTAGATTTAATTTTTACATCACGATTAGTGAAATTCGTTTAATTAGATAAAATTAGTGGTTAAACAAAATACGCTAAGTTGTTACAATCAATTTTAGAAATTATCTGTTAATTTATACGAAATAAAAAAAGACACCACAAACATTCTACAATGCTCGTGGTGTCTTTTTCAATATCCCAATATCTAAATAGCTAATCTTCAAACCTTCAGCAAAGAAATAACCTGTATTTTTAAATGTCGTAAGCTATTGTAAATCAGTAAATTAAAGACTTACGACTTATTGACTTGTTACTAACAGACTTACAACTACTATCCTATGCAGCAGGTTCTTTTACCAACAATTGGAAACCATTACCATGAATATTTACGATTTCGATGGTTTCGTCCATACTCAAATACTTACGCAATTTAGTAACAAAAACGTCCATACTACGTGCTGTAAAGTAATTGTCTTCTACCCAAATTTTAGTAAGGGCTTCCGAGCGAGGCAATACATCATTCACGTGAACACAAAACATCTGTAGCAACTGTGCTTCTTTTGGTGACAATTTTACCTTTGAGTTTGTTTCATTATTATAAGTCAGAATACGCAAAGGGAAATTGAAATGGTACTTTCCAATCGTGAACTCTTTGATTTCGTCTTTTTCATTTTTAGGAGCTGTGCGCTTCAATACCGCTTGAATACGGAACAACAATTCGTCAGGATTAAAAGGTTTTGAGATATAATCATCAGCACCAATTTTGAAGCCTTGAAGGACATCTTCTTTGAGTGTTTTGGCAGTAAGAAAAATTATCGGAACGATTGCATCACGTTCACGTACATCTTTGGCGAGCTGGAAGCCATCTTTTTTTGGCATCATTACGTCAAAGATACAAAGGTCAAATTTGCCTTTTTTGAAAGCCTCAAAGCCTTGCACGCCATCAACAGCGAGCGTGACATCAAAGTCATTCATTTCAAGATAGTGGTGAAGTACATCACCAAAGTTTTGGTCGTCTTCGACGAGGAGGATTTTGTGATTTGCAGTTGCCATGTATATGATTAAGTTTTTGGTGTATTTAAAGAAATTTATTTTTATGATTGTGTGCGTTCTTTCGTATTCACATTTTAACAAACGTTAAAATTCTGAATTTAATTTCATAAAAAATAATTTTTTAAAAAAAAATTAACTAAATTTTTATTTTTATTTATATAAAAATCTGATAATCAGTATTTTGTAAAAAATGATAATTTTAACTTTTTTTCAAATGTTTCATTTTTTTATTTTTTTTCCTGTAAAAACTTAAGCGATATATTGTAAGTTTCACAACATTCCTTCATCTGCAAAACTATAAAAAGCATTGTCGTGAATAATCAAATGGTCTAAAAAACTTATTTCAAGCATTTTTCCAGCATCTGCTAATTTTTTTGTGATGTCAATATCTTGTTGGCTTGCTCTAAGATTTCCAGAAGGATGGTTGTGCGCAACGATAATCGCTGCGGATTGCAACTCTAATGCTCGTCTATAAACAACTTTGGGATCAACAACAGTACCTGCCATTCCACCTTTACTGATGTTTTCGCAAAGTAAAACCCGATTGCCTCGATTGAGGTGTAAAATCCAAAATTCCTCGTGTGCAAGGTCTTGTAAATGAGGTTGTAAGACCTCGAAAGCACTTTTGCTTCCATCAATAACGACAATCTCTTTTCGGCTACTTTCCTTGCGACGACGACCCAATTCCAGTGCCGCAGCAACCGTTACCGCCTTGGCATCACCGATACCTTTGTATTTTTTCAATGCTTCAATAGATGCCAAACCCAACTGATAAATATCGTTTTGGTAATCTCTCAAAATATGTTTTGCCAAATCAACAGCCGACTCTTCGTTGTTGCCCGAACCCAGCAAAATTGCAATCAATTCTGCATCGCTGAGTGCATTTTTGCCTTTGGCTATCATTTTTTCTCGTGGTTGGTCGTCAGGTGACCATGTTTTGATGGAATGTTGCATAGTACGTAATCGTGACGTTTTAAAGGGTAAAAATAAAGTTTTTTTTAGAATAAAAAAATAAAAAAATGAATTTTAGAATAAAACAAAATATATTTAAAAATAAAAAATAATATTTAATTACAGGTGTACCATTTTGCAACAGTCAAAGTCAAAACGATTTTTATGAACAATTGGAAAAGGTTTTGGTAGATAAAAGAAAATAAAAAATCCCATTGCATCATTACGATACAATGGGATTTTTTTAGAAAAAAACAAATTTATTTTTGAATCATCAAACGAATAGGAGTAAAATTTTCTACACTTTCGATGCGTAAAATATAAGTGCCTGTACTTAGATTTTCTACGGAAAGATTAGTGTTATTTTCGCCTTTTTGAATGTCCAAATTTTCTGTCAATACTTTTCTACCTTGAATGTCATAGACTGCAATTTTGGCTTGTGTAGCGTTTTGTGTAGCATCAAAACGTATAGTTACGTTAGAAGATGCTGGATTTGGAGCTAAAATAAGCGTTTTATTTTCAGTCAAAATATCCTTATTTTCTTCAATAAGCACATCTGTCACCACATCACCACGAGAACTTGCAGAACCGATAACATTGCCCATAACTACTTTATTGATGGCACAAATGCTAAATGTTCCTGTTGTGTTTGCACTGCCCCAAACCCTTATCCATAGCGCATAACCTACTGGACCTTGAACGGAAATTTGCGCTATTGAATTGCCATTTGCAGCGGATTTACAACCCAAATAAGTCAAGTTACTACAACCATTGTTGCTGTAAACAGCAATACCTGGATTCATACCTGGGCTTGCACAAACGGCAATTGTTGCAAAACCAGATGCTGGCATGATTAATTTGTACCAAACGTCATTTGCTGAATAATCACAAGTTGGGCTTGCAATGGCAGAGCCAGTTGCACAAGTGTTGCTACCATTCAAACAAGACCATACGGCTTCACCAACGGTCACGACACTTGGCGAACAAGGTTCATCGTTGGTCAAACAAGCGGTATTCGTCACAAAACTAACCGTTGGCGCAAAAGGACTGAATGAATTGTTACAACAAATAGACATTACACTCCATTCGTAATTTGTTCCTGCACTCAAACCACTCAATGACAAAGAGTTTCCTGAAACGGACAATTGTGACCATGTCGTTGTGCCTTTTAGCCTATATCTTAATTTGTAAGCACAAGCACTTGGCGAGGTTAGCCAAGATAATTGCGCTGATGATGTTGTAATATTTTGTACCGTCAGTCCCAAAGGCATTTCACAGTTACTTGATGCCGTTGTTTTGAAAGTACAAATAACAGATGCGCCACTTTGTGATGTTGCGCTGCAATTTGTTTGCACAAAATATTGATACGTTGTATTTGGAACTAAATTCGCAATCGTAAAAGTATTCGTAGGACTAACAAAAGTATTCCAAGTTGTTTCTGTTTCTGTTTTGTAACTTACCGTGTAAGAAAGCGCATTGGGAATAGCTGTCCAAGACAATGCTGCACTTGTATTTTTGATACTTGACGCAATAACATTCGTTGGTGTAACACAAGAATTGGGTGTTGTCACAATCTGTATCGGGCAATAATCACCTTGCGTACCCGTACAACATACTGCCAAAACTTGCCATTCATACGTTGTATTTGGTGTCAAATTGGTCAAATTTGCACTATTTTTTGTTGGATAACCTATTGCTGCCCAAGTTGTTGCGCCTTGTACTTTGACACGAACAATGTAAGAACAAGCACCAGAAACCGCTGTCCAATTCAATACACAACTTGTCGTCGCTAAATTACTAAACACACAATTGATGGGAATACCACAAGCGACACTGACGTTTCCAGTGGTAAACGTTCCAATCGTAGAAGGCGCACTTACACAATTGTTAGGGCAATTTGCAATCACTTGTACTTCGTAAGGTGTATTTGCATTTAATCCATAAAGCGTTGTAGATGTGCTTGTTGCGTTTACGGAAGTCCAAGTTGCAGTGCCAGTAGCTCTGTATTGAACGGTGTAAGAAGTTGCAGTTGCAGCAGCAGCCCAATTGACTACGGCTGTTGTATTTGTGATGCTATTAAAAGTAATTCCTGTTGGAATTGGACAAAATGCAGTTGTTGTACAAGTACAAAGTACTGAAAAATCACTTGTTCCACCATTGCAACAAACAGATTGTATTTGAAATTCGTAGGTTGTGCCTACGGCAGCATTTGTAATAGTTGCTTTGTTTGTCGTCAATGCGCCCGTAAAAGCCCAAGTTGTCGCACCCAAAACTCTCAAACGAATATTGTAAGAACAAGCTCCCGAAACTGCGGGCCAAGTGGCTACAAATCCACTTGATGTTGCGCTACCACAAACAATACCGCTTGGGATAGTACTACATATTGTTGTTGCTACTGTTGTTGTAAAAGTATTGACAACACATGGCAAACTCAGTGTAGTTGCACCACAATAAGTAGAAACTCTGTATTGGTATGTTGTACTTGCTGCCAAGCCGTAAAGTGTTGTGCAAGGTGTATTAGAAAACACAGATGTCCAAATGCTTGCCGCAGTAGTTTTATATTCTACTTTGTAGCCTGTTGCGCTTGGAGAACCTGTCCAACACAATTGCACAGAACTTGATGTAACATTAGAAGCCGTTGGAGAAGATGGTGCGACACAAGAATTTGATGTATTGATAATTAAAAAAGGACTTGGTGGTCCCGTTGCTCCATTACAACAATAAGATTCTACTTGACACTCGTAAATCGTACCTGGCGATAAGTTTGGAATACAGATTTGAGTTGTCGAGGCAAATTGTGTTGAAAACCATTTCGATTGACCAACAACACGGCTTCTGACCCAATAAGAACAAGCTGATGGCGCAGCAGCCCATTGAATACAGCAACTCGTTGGAGTAGAAGAAACAATGGTAGGCGTTGCTACTTGCGCACAAGTTGGAATCGCTGCCGTTGTGAACGTTGCAGATACACTCGGGTCGCCAATACAGCTGTTTGCATACGTAGAAAGCTGAAATTCATAATTGGTAGAAGCTGCCAAACCTGTCAATTGATAAGTATTTCCAGTGACATTGACTTGCTGCCAATTGCTTGTGCCTTGTACTTTGTATTTTAAAACGTAGCCAGTTGCGCCAGTTACGGCTGTCCAAGAAAGTTTTGCACCATTCGTAACAATATTGCTACTAATTAATCCTGTCGGAACGGGATTCGTACAAGGAACGGGTGTATTAAAAATAGTAATAGGCGAATAACCACTAAAGGTATTGTCGCAACAATTCGTGCGTACTTGCCACTCGTAGGTTTTTCCAGCGACCAATCCAGAAGCGATTGCTGTAGTACTTGTGACGGTTTGTGTATTCGTCCAAGTTGTTGTTCCTGCTTCACGCAAACGAGTGGTGTAAGAACAAGCATCAAGTGCAGCCAACCACATCAAGGTAACTTGATTGGTGGTCACATTCAAGGCAAAAGGTGCGTCAGGAATGTTACAAATACTACAAGTTGTAGCTGGATTGTTATTTTCTGAGTGGTTCGGGCGAGCATTGGTATTGAAAAATAAACCAATGGCAAACGCCATGAGCAGCAAACCTTTCAGTTTGCTTGAGAAGGGGAGGTAACGTAAGTTCATACTTGTGGTGTAGTTTTAAAATAAGTGAATAATTTTAATACTTACATATACGTATTTTGAACACTTTTGTCACTGAAAATCAGGACTTTAACGTATGTTAAACTTTTGTTACGCTATTTTTTAGATTTTGTGAAAACTTAGAGGTGCTGGTGAAACGATCTTTAGCTCGTTGAAAATTAAACATTGCAGATATTAGAGAAACCGTGGTTGTACTTTGCCACGAGCTAAAGCTCATGTTACCTAAGTTTTAATTATATTTTTACAAAATAACCAGTTTCACGATTTTTGCGGACTTCGTTCCAAGCGAAAGCCCGTCCGTTCATAACAATATAAACACCCGAAGGCAATACTTGTGCAAAAGCCATGGCACTTCCCAAATTGAAAAAACCATCAGAGGAATTTCCAAAAGCATAAGGAATCATTGCACCTGTTAGAATAATTGTTTTGTTTGGAATCCCTTTTTCAGCAAGAAAAGCGGCGGTTTCAACCATTGTGTCTGTTCCGTGTGTAATCACGATGTACGGACAATCCGATTTTTTGCACTGATAAGCGATTTGTTCACGGTCTTCTTCTTGCATTTGGAGGCTGTCCACCATCATCAATGTGCGGATTTCGACCTCTAAAGTACAGCGACCACGCTCAATCATATCAGGAAGATGCGAGTCACGGAAGAACAATTCTCCAGTTAAATAATTATACTCTTTATCAAAAGTACCGCCAGTGATGAATATTTGAAGCATTCGTGAGTGTTATATTTTGTTTGGAGTGGTTTGTAATTGTTTATTTTCGTTTCAAACATTGCGAACAATTACAAACCATTCCAAACAAGAAATTTAACTATTTTTATTCAGTGATTCTGTTACTTCTTTTGAAATAGAGGCTCTTGTTACTTTGATAAAAGTATTTTTATCAACTTCCAAAGTAATAATACTGCCATCAATAGCGGTGATTTTTCCAATCATACCACTTGCTGTACCAACAGTATCGCCTTTCCCAATGCCCGCTAAAAATGATACTTGGTCATTTTGACGTTTGGTTTGTGGTCTTAAAATAAAAAAGTAAAAAACTACCATAATCATCAAAAGTGGTAGCATTTGTGTTAATTGTCCCATAAAATGTTTTGTTATATAAGGTTTGTAATCGTTTATTTTGGTTTGAAATGGTTGGAACAATTGCGAACAAAGCCAAACCATTTCAAAAACTTATTTTTCTACTTCTTAACGTCTGCTTCGATACCCAAAAATATTTCATTTGGTAGTGTATTGGCGTAAACGCTCACTTTTTTCTGAATGTGACCTTCTTTATTTTTAGAATCGAATTTCACTTCGATTTTGCTGCCTTCTCCTGGCGCAATTGGTTCTTTTGGAAACGTTGGAACGGTGCAACCGCAACTACTGATACATTCTTTAATCAAAAGTGGTGATTTTCCAGTATTTTTAAAAGTAAAAACGTGTGTTACAATTTTTCCTTCTTTGATTGTACCGAATTTGTGTATTGTTTCATCAAAGGTAATTTGCGCTAAGTTGGCTGTATCCATTTTGCTTTCGTCAGCAGTCATCGGATTGTTTATCATTGCAGCATTTTTTCCAGCTTCGCTTGCAGGAATCGCTGAAATAGATTTACTTTCATTTTTTGCCAAATCACTTTTACATGATTTAGTCAAAAAGGCAATATTACATAAAATAATAATTGCGATAATTGTTTTTAATAAAAAATATGTTTTTGCTTTCATCTCTCTATGTTATTAAATATTCAAGCTAAATTTAACTAATCTTTTTTAATTTTTTGCAAAAATAACATTTATTTTAGAATTTCAAAAAAATCTTTTCTCTCCATTTTCTTACTCCTTTATCACCTTCAAATTTTTAACTAAATTTTCTTCTGAAAAAACTTGAATATGATAAATGCCATTGGGTAAATGACTAAGGTCAATTTGATTTTTTTGATTTGAAAAAATAACTTTTTGCCCCAAATTATTAAAAATTTCTATTCCTACATTGCTCAGATTTTCTATTCCACTGAGCATAAAAATACCTTTATTAGGATTTGGAAAAATGCTAATTTCGTTGTTTTTACTACTCATTATCACCAAAATAGATTTAGAATATTCAAATCTACCACTAAAATCAACTTGTTTCAAACGATAATAATTCATACCCGAAAAAGGATTTTTATCCAAAAAATTATAGTTTTGAATTTGAATACTATTTCCTCGCCCTGCGACGCTACCAATAGTTTCCCAAGTTGTAGCATCTTTTGAACGCTCAATCTGAAACTCTTTATTGTCGCTTTCCGTTGCCGTTTTCCAAGTCAAAAATACATTTTTATTTTGTGCAACACCTTGAAAATCAAGCAATTCTACGGGCAACGCTGCATTATAAGAAACCACAAACTGAGAAAAACTATTGATACCTGAAAACGAAATTTGATTACTCGCAGCGTTGATTGAACTGCCCGAAATTGGAGTATCCCAAGCTGCTACTGACGTAGAACTCCGTTTGTGCAATTGATATGGCACTGCATTTGTCCCACTCACATAACCCGAAGGCATCGTGAAAGTCATCGTTGCATTCAAGGCACTATTTGTACCATAATTATTGATAGCCCAATAGCCGCTTGCCGTTGGTGAAGCAGTTGCTGCCGTGCCGTTTGGCGTTACATTATTGATTTTTGTAACCACCACATCGCCATTGGGCGAAGATCCAAAGTTAATATTCAAACCTGTATTATTCGGCGAAGAAAAAGAGGTTGCGCCAGTGCTATTGACGGTTTTAGTCTGCACAACACCTGTTCCTACGGCTGCACCCGAAGCCACGTAAGTAGGGCTACTTCCCAACGTAAGATTGTAAGAACGTATCACATCATCAACTGCGCCACTCACTTGATTGAATTGGTAATAGGAAAAAAGCCCATTATCAGCCGTACTTTCTGGCATAGTAAGGTGCATTTGTTCACGAATTTCGGCCGTCGTTAGCGCACGGCTCCATATTTTTACTTCATCTATCAAGCCTTGAAACTTGCGCCACGAACTCGTTTGTGCGCCCATCACTACTGCGCCTGAAAAAGGCAACGGGCTTGGGTCATTAATCGTAATGACTGACGGAACACCATTTTTATAAAGTGTTGCCTGACCTGGAATGACAACAACAGCAACAAACGTCCATTCTCCATCAACAATATAATGCGAACTTGCTTGTCCCCAATTTTCGTGATATTTCAAATTACCATTGTCACTGACATACAGCATTGGTTTTGAGCCTGTACCTGGCGCACTTGTAAAACTAATCAAACCTTCAAGGTCAGAATTAACGGCAATATTTCGTTTTATCCAACAAGAAAATGTCACCTGTGAAGAAGGAACATTAATATTACTCAATGAGGCATAACTCGAACCATTAAATGAAATCGCATTGCCTGTGGTAGTGGCAGCTACGCCTGTTTTTATCAAAGTATAAGTATTTGTTTTGACAATACCACCTGTGCCTGTGGTCGTAATCGTAATCGCATGACGATTTTTGGCGACAGCCGTAAGATTACTTAATGTCAATGTAGTAGTCGCATCAGGTGTAAGTGTAATGGTATTTTGTCCATTCGGAAAAGTAGCTGTTGCGCCCGAAGGAACTCCTGCAAGCGTCAAAGTCACTGTACCTAAATAAGAACCTAATTTTTGCAAAGTAATATCAAAGGTGGTAGCGGTTTGGCTATGTATGACTTTTTCAGTTGCCGAAGTATTTACATTCAAACCTGCTGTACCAGCGTCAAATATTTCAAAGTTTTTATCATTTATATCAAAAAAAAGATTGCCTACGCCTTCTATCATAATACGTTTGGTCGTACCAGGATTGTTTGGAAAAAGGACGCTTGCCGCACCATTGTTTGGAAAAGTTCCTAAAACAGTAGGATAAGTCAAGCCGCCATCGTGCGAAAGTGAGATTTTCACTTGCGTACAATTGACAGGTGCATTTTGCGTATTGTTGGTATTCCAAGTAACATTATAAGTTGTATTTCCTGTGATAACAATGCCAGTAGTGTTAAGGTTACTGACTTCAAAAGGTCCGCTATTGCCGTCCACCAAAAATCGCACATTTTTAAAGTTCAAGCCACCACAAGGAGCGTAATTATCCCTTACAATGAAGCGAAAATTTAATTTACGAGTAGCAAAAGGCATGGTTTCTAAGGTAGAACTTGTTCCTGTAGTCAAAAAACTCAGGTCAGGAAAATAACGAGTAGCACCATTAGTTGTAGGAAATACAGACGAAAAAAGTGGTCCAGTAGCCGCAGGAAAATTAGGAACAGAATAGCTTACCGTAGAAGTATCGTTTTGTTCCCAAGTGTAGGTCAATATTTGTCCTGCATCAGCATCACTTGCAGTACCCGTAAGTTTGAAAGGGGTCGATTTAGGAATTCTAACATCCGCTGTTGGCATCGTTAAGATTTGTGGAATATTATTTCCCGAAGCGTTACTTTGTGAAGCATTACTTGTTGCCCCATAAGTACCAATATTGAATAAATCAATTGTATGGGAACTAAACTGGTCGCCTGACGAAGAACGGGTATTGTTTCTACTACCCATTATTGTACCTCCAAAAGTAGTACGAAGGTCGTCTTCATCTACAATATTATGATCAGAACCGCCCATGTGACCAAATTCATGAATAAATATCTCATAATCAGGATTTCCAATGCCACGGCATTTGTCCGAAGTGCTGTGCAATGCACCTACATTTGCCCAACCACCGCCAATGCCTTCATTATGGATATAGCCAGCATCAAAATTAGCATAGCCCAAGTAAGCACCTAATGTGTTTTTGCAATAATTCAAAAGGGTAGTTGTAGGCGCATAGGGTGGCGAAGGAAATGGTTGCATACCTGCTGGAATGGTTGCTGTATTGTAAGGTGCAACAGGCAACGGAAAGGTACTTGCTTGTGTAAAAATCACCAAATCATTATTGGCAACCAACTCTAATTTTAGAGCCACGTCCCGTATCAAAACATTGTTGGAAGAATTGACTAAATTTCCTAACCATGTCATTACCACTGTTTTAGGAGTAGGTGATGCACCTGCCAATGTAGCGGTACTTTCTGCACCAACAGCACTTGCGAAACGATAAATTTTTAAAATATCGCCTGTCGGACGAAAAGCGTCACCAGCTGCAAGTGGCGGATTGTTACGTTCTACACCAACCATATTCTGCACCGTATTTTCGTGAGCATCATGTGCCTGTTCGCCAACAGTACAAATATGTTGGTTTTGTGGCTTGCGAGGGTCATCTTTTGCTGCAAAAACAATCGCCAAATCTGGATTTTTGCTATCTGGTTCGATGTAATAATTGCCTTTTTCGGACTGTATCGTTCCATACATTCCAACAGGTGAAAAGGTCAAACTTATCATTTCCGAAGGATTGCTACGATTTTGACCCGAATAGGTTTTGATGCCGTATTTTTTTGCCAAATCGTCGTGCATCGCTTTGGTAGCGTACATATTGAAATGGTACGTTTGGTTTTCTAATTGAAAACTTACGGTTTGTTTGGCATTGCTCGACAACACTCGTTGGAGGTTATTTTTTGAAAGGTCAAAAACAAAATGCTTTTGAGGTAATTCTCGCTCGCCATTTTTACCATAACGCAAGGGCTGATAGTTTTGAACAAGCGGTAGGTTGATTTGGCTTATCGCCAATTGGCTTATAAAAGCAAGCAATGTGAAGATTATACTTATTTTTTTCATTGATATTAGTGGTTTTTATTAAGAAAAAATAAAAGATTAAATCGCACGAGCTTTTGCTCATGACAGAATAGGCGGTTATCATTTTAACATCAATACGATACTACTCAACGAGCTAAAGCTCATTTTATCATACTACTTTTTCACCTCAATACTTAACACATCGCCAACTGGCAAAATAAGTGTTGATTTATCATTTTTTTTGTACATAAAAATAAAAGTGTTGGTTTTGCCGATGTAAATCAAGGTATCGTTTGGTGCATATTTATAGTCTTTCGAGGTGATAATCGTGTTAGAGTATGTTTGATTTTTGATTTTTTTAATTTCGATAAAAGAATAAAAAAAAGCTGCCATAAAAATATATACAAAAAGTATCGCATACATACCATTTCCTGAAAATGATTTTTGAAATTTTTCTTTATCAAATCCGTAATAGAACATTTTATGCCACTTAGGATGTTTTTTTTCAAGCCAAATGTCAAGTTCTGTTATCCAATGAAGGATTAAAACAGTACCAATCGTAAAGACTAAAATTTTAAGGTCTCGAAACGGAGCTAACAAAAAATCACTAATGTCAGAATAATTGGCAATGTTAATTTTGAAAAAGGCATACAAAACCATGTCAAAAATCATACCTATTGCTATCAGACTGATGTAGCAAAGCGTGAGCGAAAAACTCAAATCTTTTTCAAAAAATCGTTGGGCTTTTTTAAATGGATTGACCAGCATAGACTAAGTTGATGTTAAAATTTACGTATTTTTAATCCTTTTATTTTTGCAATACTACTTTTTGCGTGTAAGATTGATTCGCATTGATGATACTGAGGAAATAAATACCATTGGCAACATTGGAAAGTTCCAAATCAACTTTTTGTCCAGCAGCATAATTATCTCCCGAGGTTTCAAGAATCCTACGACCAAAACTATCCGTCACTGTAATTTCTGTCACACTTTCAGCTTCATAACTACCTTTCAAAACAAGATGAATCGCTGTGTCATAGCTTGGATTTGGATAAACATCGGCACTGATGCCTTTTTCATTTGACTCAAAAGTAACACTTTGGATTTCTGTCAAAGTTTTGTTGCCGTCTTCTTCAAGCACAAGCAAACGATAGTAAAAAGTATCGCCTTTGTGGTGAGGGACATTCGTATCTAAAATATCATATCTTGTGGCTGAATGGGCGTGACCAACAGCTTTTTTGCTATCAATTTTTGTAAAATACTTACCATCAGTACTTCTTTCTACATCAAAACTTAAAACAGATTGCTCGGTTGCTGTTACCCATTCGAGGTGAACATCTTTTTTATTGGCTTTTTCAGCTACAAAACGCAAAAGCTCAATAGGCAATGGTGCGCTCAAACACGAAGTATTGGTGACGATAGTTGGCACTTGACCTCCCAGAATCGTAGCTGTAGCAGACGAGGGTACACAAAACCAACCTTGTAAAATGCCTTGATAAATCGTTGAAAACTCCACTTGTGGTGTGACAAATGCGCCCGACGAAGCATTGGCTGGAATAACGGCATTGCTTCCTATAACTGTTGGATTGACATAATTTCCAAAAACAAACATTGGTCCAGCTGCACCATGGTCAGTTCCGTTTGAGCCGTTGGATTTTATACGACGACCAAATTCGCTAAACGTCATGCCCATGACTCGATCTGCAATTGTCATATTGGTACAATCGGTC
The DNA here is from genome assembly GCA_043777755.1 of Saprospiraceae bacterium. Lineage (GTDB taxonomy): Bacteria > Bacteroidota > Bacteroidia > Chitinophagales > Saprospiraceae > CANHEE01. The sequence continues at coordinate 1,762 of JAYWHK010000012.1, read as the reverse complement.
ATAAATGCGCTTATCGCTTCGCTCAATTCTGTGAACAAATTGGCTTGTGTTCCAGTGACTCCGCCTTGATTGGCGTGCGTATCATAACCACCTGCCCGAACCCAAAACACCTTGGTTTTTATGCCTCCTTTGACCAATCTTGCTACAATTCGCAATTGATTTGCCAAAGAATTATTCACACCAGCTGGCGAAGTTGGATAGGTAATAGAGTTTGTTCCAGCGTTCCAAGCACTGACCACCGAAGTCGCATATTGATTGGCTAACGCTTGTTGATTTCTCAAAAAAGCAGCTTCAAAACCTGCATTTGTACTTGGAACAGATGTATTAGCATAGCCTTGTAGTTGCGTAACTGAGCCTGAAAAATTAGAAGGAACAGTCTGTCCAGTACTGATTGAATAACCCATTAATCCACGAGAAAGGCTCGACCCAATCTGAATAGAAAGTGGGTCAGGCATGGTTCCATTAGGATAAGCTGAAGGGAAGCCTGGATAATTGTACTCCAAATAACGACCCAGCCAGCCTGTTTCAAGTACTGTAGCTGCATCTGAGCCCGAAGTCCAAACATCGCCCGAACGGAAGTGCGATTGATTAGGACTGGCATAACCTACACCTTGTACGACACAAAGTTTTTGCTGGTCATAAAGATTTTTCAAGCCTGATAAAGCTGGATGTAAGCCCGTTTGAAAGCTGCCCAATACCAACGCTGAAGTATCAGGAATCAAAATATTCGGTCTGGCTGCTGCCAAATTGGTATATTGGTCAAGTGGTAAAACCATATTTAATCCATCGTTACCACCGTCCATTTGCACAACGACAAATACCCGATCATCGTTGTTAAATGTATTGAAGTAAGCATAATCTTCCATCGAAACTGGCATAACTTCTGCAAACAATCGATTGGAAAAAAATGGCACAACCGCTAAGGGTACATTGCGAATAAAATCTCTTCTTTTCATTTTCTTTTGTTTTAATTTATGCCAAATGTGCTTCTGCTATGTTCAAAATAGCAATATATAAGTCACGTAAGCGATTTTTTACAGTATTAGTGTTGGTTGTAGTAGGATTGGTGATATAATTGTTCCAAGCTGTTGTCCAATAATAATCATCAATTTGATTAGAAAGTAAAATACTTTGTTTGAGTGTTTGTTTGAGTGCTGCGTCAGGTGTAAGTGTATGCAACAATTCAAACAAATCATCAATCAAAATATTAGGGTCGCCAGGAGCGGTGAGTGTCGCTGTAAATGCCAGTACATCAATTTTTACAGCTCCACCAAGATAACCGCCATTGGCGATTGTATCTGCAAAACGCTTTCGAGTGCGGAGCGTGTCTGCTGTTATCCAAAGTTCGTGGTAATTTGGGGCTTCACGCCAAGGTGTCCAGCCCGAAACATTAGGAGGATTGCCGATTTGCATTTGGGCTTCTACTGCAACATTGTAAAAATTACGCAAACCTCTATAACGATTATAAGGGTCACTTGCTGCTGGAAATGTCACATTGGTAGCTTTTGCAATGCTCACCATATACTCAATTGGTGATTTTATGATACAGCCGTTTTGATTCATATCATAAAAATGTTGTGATGTAAATAACTCTTGCAGAACAGGTAATATATTGTAGTTATTTGTTCTGAAAGTAGTTGCCAAAGGCTGTATAACATTTGCCTCTATTGTCGCATCAATTTTATAATAAACAAAATAACGGTATAATTTACGAACAATATAGTTTGCCACTTCATTTTGGTTAAAAATCATGGTCATCAAA
>JAYWHK010000011.1:0-14952 GCA_043777755.1 Saprospiraceae bacterium | reverse complement strand
GTCGATTGCTCAAAAAATCATAAATAACTTCCTTACAGTCAGTTATTTATAACTTTTTTCTCAACGACAAAATAATACTAATCAATTTTGAACGCCCGCTTATCTTTAATATCTAAATAACCAATATCTGTTGTGTATATACAAGTAGGCAAGTAATTCAAGACATCACAAACCATGTAGTTTTTTCCAAATCGCATAAAACAGATTTGGAAAAAGGAACTTAAATCTTGGAATCCACGTTTCAAAACCACCAATATAAAGGTGTTTTTTTCTTTTTTTCAAAGCATTTTTAATCGCTTCGGCTACTTTTTCTGGTGGCGTACCGTTGGCTTGTGCCTTGCTTGCCTGATTGATAGGATTTCCATTACCGTCTATGGCTTTTACATCAATGCTTGTTTTGATAAAACCTGGCGTAACTATCAGAATATCAATAGTATAGCGTTCTACTTCATAGCGCAAAGATTCAAAATAATTGTTCAAAGCGGCTTTGCTCGCTGAATAAGCCGAAAGATACGGCGCACCAAATTTGGCAATAATGCTACTGACCACCGCAATCTGTCCGCCAGTGGATTTCATAGAAGGTAAAATTGCTTTTGCCAAGGCAGCATTGCTCAAATAATTGGTTTGCAAAATGCTATATTCGACATCTTCAAGTGTTTCCTCTGCAAAACTTTTTTGGCTGATACCTGCGTTCAAAATCAATACGTCAATATTTTTTACTATTGATAAAATGTTGTTAATCAGTGTATTATAATCATTTTTTTTATTTAAATCAAAAGGAACGATTAGACTATTCTCGCTGTTCAAATTATTTTGCGCAGCGACTTCTTCTAATTTTTCTTTTCTTCGAGATGATAAAACAATGAAATAGCCTTCGGCAGCAAAAGTCTTAACCAATGCTGCGCCAATGCCGTCAGAAGCACCCGTTATCCAAACTGTTTTTTTTACCATAATTTTTACAAAAGATAGCCGCCATCAGCATTGATGATGCTTCCTGTACAATAAGACGCTGCATCAGACGCTAAAAATGTTACCAAATTAGCGATTTCATCGCTTTGACCTACTCGATTAAGTGGGATTCTACGCAAAGCAGTTTTCAAAATCGCTTCATTTTTCCAAAGTGCTTCGCTGAATTTGGTTTGAATCAAACCTGGGCAAATTGCATTGACCCGAATATTATATTTGCCCCATTCCATCGCCAAAGATTTGGTCAATTGAATCAAAGCTGCTTTGCTCACACCATAAATACCCAAACCTTCGCTTGGCGATGTTCCTTCGACACTGCTAATATTGATGATGCTGCCGCTTCCATTTGCTTTCATATATGGCAAAGCCAAAGTCGCTAATAAAAACGGCCCTTTAACATTCACGTCCATGATTTTGTCAAAAGAGCGTATTTCAGTATCTTCAATTGGGCCAAAAACAGGATTGGTCGCAGCATTGTTCACGACAATATCAATAGTCCCAAATTTTTCGACAGCGAACGCACACAAAGCTCTAATTTCAGCTTCATTACCTGTATTGCAAGCAAAAAAAGCAACTGTAATTCCTTCATTTTCAAAGCGTTGCGCTACTTCTGCCAATGACGCTTCATTACGGCTACTGATGACAATTTTTGCACCAGCTTTACCCATTTCATAAGCGCAGGCTTCTCCGATGCCTTTACTTGCGCCAGTGATAATGGTTACTTTATTTTTTAAATTTATCATATTTTTTAATTTTTTGTAATAACTTTAGCGTATTTTGTTTAATCACTAATTTTATCTAATTAAACAAATTTCACCAATCGTGATATGAAAATTAAATCTAATTTCACTAATTTTATTAAAACTACGTTTTAATGTTAAGCGTAGCTAAGTTCTTACAATTTTTTATCGTGAATCCGTGAGAACGTTTCGCACTCCTACGATTTTGACTTACGACGATATACGCAACTCGTACAAGACTTACGACTTTTTTTGACTTACGACTATAACAACCTACCTAATTCTTCCAATTGCACATCGTCAAAATCCAAATGCGTAACGAAACGCACAAGATGTTTGCCAAAAGGAACGCAAAGAACGTTTTTTTCTGCCATTTTAGCAACAAATTCCGTCGCTAAAATATTTTTTGGCAATTCAAAAATAACAATATTGGTGTCTATTGAAAAAATATTTTCAACATAATCTTTTTTTGACAACATTTCACCGATTGCTTTCGCTCTATGATGGTCTTCTTTGAGTCGCTCTACATTGTTGTCAAGTGCATAAATTCCTGCCGCTGCCAAAAAGCCAGCTTGTCGCCAACCACCGCCCATGACTTTTCTAAAACGTTTTGCTTTTTTTATAAAATCCTGATTACCAAGCAGTAATGAACCAATTGGACAACCCAAACCTTTTGAAAGGCAAATGGAAATAGAATCGAAAACTTGCCCGTAATCACTCACAACATCGTTGGTTTCTACCAAAGCATTGAACAATCTTGCGCCATCAAGATGCAAAGGCAAGTTGTTTTTTTCACAAACAGTTTTTATTTTTCTAAATTCTTCAAAATCATAATAAGCACCGCCACCTTTGTTCATCGTATTTTCCAAAGACACCAAACGGGTTGTCGGCTGATGAATGTCATTGGGATTATTGATGGCATCAGCGATTTGTTCGGCAGTCAAAAGTCCTCGATTGCCACTGAGTGTTTTGACAGAAGACAAAGCATTGAGCGCAACGCCACCGCCTTCATATAAGAAAATATGAGAAAGTTGATCGCAAATCACTTCGCTTCCAGGCGAACAATGCACCCGAATCGCCAACTGATTCGTCATTGTACCCGAAGCACAAAACAGGGCAGATTCCATACCAAACATTTTTGCAGTTTTCTGCTCTAATGCAATAACGCTTGGGTCGTCACCAAAAACATCATCGCCAACTTCGGCAGACATCATGGCAGCAAGCATTTCAGTTGATGGCTTTGTAACAGTATCGCTTCGGAGGTCTATTTTTTCTAAAAACATATTTTTATAAGTTGTATTCTTTTGCTATTTTTACAATAATTAAATTCCCCATGTCTTTGGCATGGTTGTGCCGTTCAAACAATTGTCCCCAAGGCACAAGGCGTTTGCATAGATTTCTTGCTTTGGGTGTAACAATTATTTGTTCAAAATTACTTTTTCCATTTGGATATTCTACTAAATTATCAAGCATATAATCGTTCAGTTTTCCGTGATAATTGACCCAGCCAGTCGTAGAACTTTGCAATTTGGGTATGGCATCTTGGTAAAAAGTTAAGATATCGTTCAAAATTTCTTTGTTTTCGATTTGGTCAAGCTTTCCACTGGTTTTAAATCCTTCAAAGCGGCTGGTGTTCGGACGTAGAAAAGCATTGCTGCGCATCAGCATCACGATGTCATTGATGGAATCCTTGTTTGGAACTTTGCGAGGATCATAATTACCCAAAAAATTATAAAGTGACTTGTATTCTCCAAAGCTCTCCACCACATCATTTATTTCGACAATATCCTCAGAAATGTCTTCTTTTAATCCGAGTAAAAACTCTTTTGCTTCACGGGCTTCGTGGCGTTGCTCTCTCTGCCGTTCTATGTATTGCGCCAACAAAATAGACCCAATAATAACAGCCATTTCAAAAGTAATTTTTTTTACTTTTTTCCATAAAGACACTGTTGGATTTGACCAAATATCAGTTGCTTTGTGCCAAAGATCATTGATTTCACTTTGCATAATTAGAGTATGAATTACTGATTTTAAAATGTATTTTCTTCTTGATTACAAATAAAAAACAAATTTACGATTATTGCTTATTTTTTTGGACAAAAGTCAAATAGTTTTTCTATTTTTAAAAAAATTCTTACTTTTACGCCATAAGTATTGGGGCTAAATTAATTAGTATTATTTTATTTATTACTTTTTGAGCAATCGACTAAATAAAATAATACTAATTAATTTTAAACGCCCACTTAATAAATTTTGATATGAGAATAATTTTTATGGGAACGCCTGATTTTGCAGTGGCGTCATTGGATATTTTGGTGAAAAATGGCTACGATGTCGTAGCCGTTGTAACGGCTTCCGACAAAATGGGTGGTCGTGGTGGCAAGGATTTGATTCAGTCGGCAGTAAAAAAATATGCTGTCGAACAAGGACTAAAAGTTCTACAACCTGAAAAATTGCGCAACGAAGATTTTTTGACTGAATTAAAATCACTAAACGCTGATTTACAGATAGTTGTAGCGTTTCGTATGTTGCCAGAAATGGTTTGGAATATGCCAAAATTAGGAACAATTAACCTTCATGGCTCGCTTTTGCCAGCGTATCGTGGTGCTGCGCCTATCAATTGGGCGGTTGTAAATGGCGAAAAAGAAACGGGCGTGACAACCTTTTTTTTACAGCATGAAATTGATACAGGCGATGTTTTGATGTCTGCAAAATTAGCAATTGGCACCGATGAATCCGCAGGAGAAGTGCATGATAGAATGATGCTTTTGGGTGCTGAAACGGTTTTAAATTCAGTCAAAAAAATTGAATTGGGAAGCTATCAATTGACACCGCAGAATGACAGCGAAGCATCAAAAGCTCCAAAGATTTTTTTAGAAACTTGTGAAATCAACTTTGAGCAAGCAGCGAAAAAAGTACACGATTTTATTCGTGGAATGTCGCCGTTCCCAACTGCTTGGACAAAACTCAATGGCATTTTATTAAAAGTATATAAAGCATCGTATCTTATTGAAAACCACGACTTTACAATTGGTGATTTTTCAACAGATAACAAAAATTATCTTCGATTTTACACTTCTGATGGTTGGATTTTATTGGAAGAAATACAACTACAAGGCAAAAAAAGAATGAAAATTAAGGAGTTTTTGAATGGGTACAAGGGTTAAATTTAATTTTTTTCTTTTTTAATAATCTCTTCGCTGACGGTTGTTCTCTTTCGGCTACTTTCAAACAATTTTTGGCGTTCTTCTTTAAGTTTTGTTGCTAATTCTTTGATAGCCAAGTCTTTAGAATTGATTTTTCTGTGGTAAGTAATGACAATAAGCGTTGCCATATCATCAGGATGACTGATGCCGATGTTTTTTAAATAGTGGGAAAAACGAGAACCTCCATCAAAGCCCCAATTGACAATAATCCAACGGTGAAAACTAAAATAGAGTTTTCGCAAAGCATCTTGCTCGCTCAATGCTTGGAATTTTTTACGGTCACTCTCCTCAATCATACCATTCAAAACAGTAAAAGCATCGTTCAAATCCTTGGGAATATAACGCCCCATCAAACGCTCTTTTTTGATGCGTTCTTCATAGCTTGCTTTAAATTCCGCTTCATTGTCGGCAGGCTCAAATTGTTTTGTTTGTGAAAAAATGGTAAATGAAGACAATAAAAAGCTGATTATTAATATTTTGTACATTTTTTATTTTATTTTAAAGTAATAACGCTCTTTTCTTTATGTTTATTGAGCAAATTAATAAGCAATAGGATTTATTTAACGATTGGTAAGCTCCAACTTCTGTCAATGCGGTAATAAGCCAAGCTGGAGCTTGGCTTTACGTTAATTTTTTGCAAAAGTAAGCATAAAAGCAAGCATAAGAATATTTTTCCTTATTTTTGCATTCTAAATCTTTATAAAAATTATAAAATGAAAAAAAGTACCTTAATTGTATTGTTTTTGGCTTTTGCAAGTCAATTTTTTGCTCAAAAAACGCTTACTGAACTTAGTGTAACTTACACTATAAAAGATGTGAAAATCAAAGGAGGCGGCAAAAATGCCATGGCAGGAAAAGCTATGGAAAATTCCAATATCCAAATTACTTCAAAAAATGGGCAGTCGAAAATGAATATGGACATGATGAATGGCATGATAAAAATGCAGATGTTTATGAACAGCAAAACCAATTCGAGCAATATGTTTATGTCTATGATGGGACAGAATATTGAAATGGTTGGGATAGATTCTATTCAAAAACACCAAAAAGCAAATCCTGACACCAGCAAATTAAAAACTTCAAAACCTGTTGCGACGGGCAAAAAGAAGAAAATATTAGACTATGATTGCGATGAATATCTGACAACAAGCATTATAAAAGGCAAAAAAAGTACGACCTCCATGTATGTTGCAAAAGCCATCAAAGCGGATAAATCAGTTTTTGAAAATTCTGACCAAATGCAAATGCTTCCATCTATGTCTGGCGGTGGTGGTATAGAAGGATTTCCATTAGAAATGAGTATTGACAGCGACGAAATGACCATGACCATGCAAGCTACCGCTATCGAAGATGAAGTAGAAGACAAAGAATTTATCATGCCTACGGGCTATAAAAAGGTAAATATGAAAGATATGGGAAAAATGAAAGGAGGATTTTAAAGAAAAGTCTAAATCTAAAAGGCTAAATATAAAATGTAAAAGTATCCCAACTAAGCATATTACAATTTTAGATTAAACTTAAAAATGGAACAATTTACGAATCGAGTCAATGCCTCTCGAACACATATTTTCAAAGCGGTTTTCCCAAATACAACAAACCGTTACGATACGCTCTTTGGTGGAACAGCCATGCAACTCATGGACGAAGTAGCGTTTATCGCTGCTACACGATTCAGCCGACAAAGGGTTGTAACTGTTTCGACAGACCAAATTGACTTCAATAAAGCAATTCCTGCTGGAACAATCATCGAATTGGTCGGCGAAGTCATCAAAGTTGGTAATACAAGTATGAAAGTTCAAGTTATCGTTTGGATGGAGCAAATGTACGAAGATGGTCGAGAAAAAGCCATTGAAGGAACATTCACTTTTGTTGCCGTAGATGCCAACAAAAATCCTGTAAAAATTGAATGGTAATAGAATTTATCAAAAAAATTACTACTTTTACGCAAGTTTACAATTAAAGCATTTTTGAGCCAACTTTTTCCATACATCCTTTACAGAATCTCTGGTATCGAGTACGATATTTGGGAAAGAAATAGGTTAATATACCAAGGTGAAGTCAAAGAATCAATCACTTTTAGAGATAATTACAACAAAAAATTAATGGAGCTGCGCCAATCTATGCAAGATTTAGCGCAACACCAAAATTTTACTGAAAGCCTACCTTACTCGAGTCTTATTTTTGCAGAAACTTTAAAAAAATGGACAACAGTTAATCCTGTTGATTTTAAGAAAAAAGAACGAAAAATATTGCGTTCTGCCTTAAAATACCTCACGAGAATTTCTACCAAAACATCTCCTTTTGGCACTTTTACGACATTGCAACTCGTTGATAATCAAGGAAATAATGTCGAAAGCGAAGCAAGATTGAAACAAGCAAACATCAAATTGTTAGATGCTATTGGTGCTTATATGATTTCTGATGAAAACATAAGATTGTATTTAGATGTTCAACTGAACCCCAGTTGGGTTTTGTACAAAAAAAGCAACGAATTTGTTTTTATTCAAAATGAAAACAATGAAGAAGTCCTTCAAGTGGTTGAGCAAGACAGTGTTGTGTTGTTTTTCATGGAAGTATTTGCAGAAAATAAACGCTTGACATTCAGTGACTTAGCGGATTTAGTGGATTTTTTAGATAAAGAATATACGATTGATTTTCTCATGGATATGTTTGAAGTTGGTATAATCGTTTGGGCGTTGCCTTTTGAAAAAAACTTTGATGGATTCCAACAAGCAAAAAGATTCCTAAGTACAATTCCGACCATTAGCGATGAAATACTGACACTTTTAGCATTGTTGGAAAAAATCGAAAAAAGTAAAGATATTAACTTGGATTTTAGTTTTTTGTACAATGATACAGATGCAGGTTATGTAGATTTTGACTATTTTAAAAACAGAAAAGAAGAACAATATTACCTTGATGCAAGCTCAAATTTTAGTGATTTAGGCAAAAAAAATCTTGATTTTATTCCTTTTTATGAAAAAATAGGAGAATTATTTGAGCTTTTACAAACCGTTGTTCAGCCTTTACAATCTGATTATTTAGACCTTTTTATTAAAAACAATTTATTAAAAGAAAAAAAACAAGAACTTTCGCTTACTGAATTTTATCAGAAAATTCTACACCACGAAGAGCCAGAGAATAGTTCGTCGCATTACCTCAATGTAAGTGGTGTTATTTTGGAATTTGTAGAAGCAAATTGTGTGCTGAATGATGCAAACGAAGTGCATATCAGTTCAGATTTTTTAAAGAATTTAGCCAATCATATTGCTACCGTTTTTCCTAAAAACAAAAAAGAAAAAGGAAAAATTTTGCCAAGATTGCACCAAGAAGAATTGGCTTCTTACAATCTTGTCTTGCAACCTTACCTCGAAAATGGGGTTCAAAAAGCCATTTTAAATGGGGCATCTATTGGTTTTGGTAAACAATTTGGGCGTTTTTTGCCGCTTTTTGATAAAAAAGCGAGCAATGCTTTTGTAGAAAAAATCAAACAGCACAATGTCGTCCTTGCCGAACTTGACGATGCCTCTTTTTTCAATGGAAATATACACCAAAAATTGCATGAAAATAGTATTTGCGCATCAAGCCATCAATATAAAAGTAGTCAAAAAATAAACTTTAATGAATTGGTTATCAAAAAAATAGGCAACAATTGGTTTTTATGGCACAGTGCAAAACAAGAAATCATTGTTCCTATTGATATGGGCATTGAACATCCTGACTATCGTTCTCCATTTTTACAATTGCTGAACCAGTTTTCTTACAAAGTTGCAGATTTCAGACTCGTTTCTAAATTCATTAACTTCGGCTTTGACGCTATGCCACTTTTACCAAGAGTAATTATTGACAATTGTTTGGTTATTCAGCGAAAAACGTGGTTTTTTGACATTAAACAAATGCCTTCGTTAGAAAAAAATGAATTAGAATCTGTATTTTTTATTGAAATAAATCAATGGAAAGAAGAAAAAAAACTACCCAATTGTGTTTTTGTTTCGATTCCACCCGACCAAAACTTTGACACTGAAGACAACAATACCACAGCGCAACCGCAGCGTGACGATTACAAACCTCAATACATAGATTTTGAAAATGTATTGTTGGTATCGCTTTTTGCGAGGTTGCTCAAAAAAGTACCTCGCTCACTCAAAATCGAAGAAATGCTGCCGGATGAATCCGCACTTTGGCAATTAGAAGGCAAAAAATACATGGTGGAGAGTGTCGTGCAGTTTGATGTGGAAAAATAAACTAAAAATAGTAGTTGATTTTTGTGAAAAAATAGTGTAACTTTGTTTAAAATAATTAAAAATGAATACATTAGAACTAAAAGGAGATATAATTGACTTGTTGGCTCTTATTAAAGAGAAGCAACAATTAAGTATTGTCCGTAATATCTTACTAAGCTTTACGCAAGATAAAGTAGAAAAAGATTGGTGGGATACGCTTCCAACGGAAGTGCAGCAACAAATTGAAAAGGCATTAGAAGAAACGAAAGACCCTTCTAAGCTAAAACCTCATCATGAAGTAATGAAAAAATATGAGAAATGGCTTTCTTAATCACATGGACTCCTACAGCTGAAGATTGGCTTGATAATCAAGTCAATTACCTTGAAGAAAATGGTTTTACTAAAATACTAAAAGGACTTATAAAAGGTATTGATAAATCGTTAAAAGTCATGGCTAATTTTCCAGAAAGTGGCACGCCTACATCAAAAAAAGGAATTAGAAGATTGAATATTGATAAAAATACGATAGTTTTCTACAAAGTAGAAATTCAAAATGTCATTGTTTTAACTTTTTTTGATACCCGTCAAAATCCGACGGAAAAACCTTTTTAGTTGTTTCCCTTTAAAACACTTTTGATTTTTTTAATTGCTTTTGTGACTGTTTTTAATCGTTATAAAAATATTTATAAAATAAATATATTTTTTTATAAATCATAATAAATTGATAATCAGTATTTTATACATTTTTTTATTTTTTTATATAAATTTTTAATCATAAAAAAATGTTAAAGTTGTAACACTTTCGCAGAAATGTAGTATATTTGTACTGGAAATATCCTAAAAAAGCTAACGTCTTCGTTCCCAAGTGACAATGCTTTAACAACATTTTATTCAAAAACCGAAACTTATTTTTCCCATGACACCGGTAACTTCTACTCGTGATACGTGCCGACGTATCTTTGGTTCAAATCCAACGTCCATTCATTCCAATGCTCGAAATTCGAGCGTTTCACCCTTATACATACAGTACATAACATCGTAGTTTAGAATTTTTCATCTTTGGTTCATTCCACTGATGGGCTTTTTCGTTTGTTATAATTTCATTTAATTAAACTTGCACAACATATTGTTGCTCAGTGAGGTATATATCCCTATGCCTTCCAAAGAAAATGTAAAAATTAAAACCGCAAAATGTAAAAATGTTCTAACAAAACTGTTACAAATACAAAAGCTGCGCTTTTATTTATTTTCAAATTCTAAAAACGAGCATTTAAAACGTTTTTTTATTTAACCAAAACTTGCAAATTTCTCATGAACCGTATTTCAACAACCTCCCACTCAAATAATATGGCTTCGATGTTCGTCAATTTGATGTATTCTATCGGAATCTTATTATTTTTCTTATTTATGGCTATCAAAACCAACGCTCAACCTTGCGCTGGTTTGGCTTGTAAAGGCTCGATTAATGTATCTTTAGGCGATCAAGGCACAGCACAAGTGACTCCTTCGATGGTGATGGCAACCGTAGTTGGCTGTCCTGCACTCGGAACGGTCAATGTGATGGACGGAAGTGGTAATTCTATTGGCAGTACTGTCAATTGTAGCCACATCGGTCAAACGCTAAACGCTAAATTTACACACCAAAACGGCAATTCTTGTTGGTCTGCTATCAAAGTAGAAGACAAATTAGGCCCAAAAATTGATTGTAAAGACATCACTGTTAGCTGTATCGAATCTGCAACTGTCGCTGTAACAAATCCACCTACAGTAAAAGACAATTGTACGCCAGTCGTTAGCCTTACACACACAGAAACCGTTAGTAATTTTGACTGCGGTAACATGAACATTTATGGCTTTAATGGGCCTTATGAAATGTGGAAATGGACAACCAAAACGCCAAATGGCGGAAATGGAACTGTTGATCAGTCTTTGATGCCGAACCAAATCACTGTCAAAGGTGCTGTAAATCAAGTAGTTAAGACCAATCCTCGTTATCTTACACAATACTGCGCCATGGCAGTTGGTTACGGTCACGTAAAATTTGATTGGATGACCACGGGTTGGGGCAATCCAAACGTAGATGCTTTTTACTTCACCATCAATGACACTTGCGTTCAATTGACCAAAACTGGTGTGATGATGGGAACTTTTGTTTCTTGGTTTGTCAAACCTGGCGATATTATCAAATTCGAGCAAGCCTCTGCTGGCGGTGTTGAATCTTTGGACACTAAAATCACCAATTTCCAATTTATCGGAAATGTTCAACAACAAATCACTCGTACTTGGTTGGCTTCTGACGCTTATGGCAATACAAGATCATGCGTTCAAAATATTGATGTAAAACGAATAACTGGTGGAACATTTGTTTTTCCCCAAAGTTATAATGATATAGAAAAGCCTTCGATCGCCTGCGGAGCAAGTACTGACCCTGCCAATACAGGTTTTCCCGTTTGGGACCAAGACGGTAATTTGAGTACAAAAACAGACCAAATCGTTATCAAACAAGCGGTAAGTGGTTGTATTAAAATGACTTATACCGACCAAGTACTTAGCTCTTGTCCAGGCTCATCAACCATCATTCGAGAATGGACTTTGTTAGAGTATTGTTCTAATACACCAATGAAAAAACAGCAAATCATTAAGGTGAACGATAAAAAAGCGCCTGTTGTGACTTGCCCTCCGAATATTACAGTTGGTGCAGATTTGCCAAACTGTAAAGCAACAGTAGTTTTACCTCCAGCAACCGCAACTGATGATTGCTCTGGCATCGCAACCATTACAGCTACTTGGAAATTTGGTACAGGCGTAGGCACACCGCACATCGCAACTGCTGGTACAAACGTCGTAACTTATACAGCAACAGACAAATGTGGCAATGTAGGAACGTGTACAATGACCGTTACCGTAATTGACAATGTTCCTCCAACACCAGTTGCTCAAAATAATTTGACCGTTTCATTGACCGTTGGTGGTATGGCTTTTGTTCCAGCAACTTCTTTCAACAATGGCTCAGTAGATAATTGCTGCTTGGATAAATTTGAAGTAAAACGCATGGACGACAACGACCCTTTTGCACCTACTGTAAAATTCCAATGTGCTGATGCTGGCAAAACAATCCAAGTGATTTTTAAAGTTTGGGATTGTAATGGGAACTCTAATACTGCTATGGTCAATGTTTTGGTACAAGACAAATTAGCACCAACGTTCACTTTTTGCCCAGCAAACGTGACGGTTGATTGTGGAACAGATTTGACAAGTTTGACAAAATACGGTACGCCAACAGCGACTGACGATTGCCAATTCACGATGATGTATGTGGAAACACCAAACATTCAGAACCAATGTGGAACAGGAAATATCACTCGTACTTGGACAGCAACGGACAATACGGGAAAAACATCTGTTTGTACACAAACCATCACTGTGAAAAATACAACAGCTTGGAATATCAGCGGAACAAAAATCGTTTGGCCACAAGATTATACCATTACAGCTTGTTCTGGAAACAATCCTTTAGACCCGAATTCGATTCCATTTCCTTACAATAAGCCATCTTTTAAAGATTTGAACGCTTGTACAAATCCTTTGGCAAGTTACGAAGACAAGACATTTACCTTAAACAGTTCTACTTGTTTCAAAATTTTGAGAAAATGGACAGTTATTGACTGGTGTACTTACAATCCGAATAATCCTGCTGGCGGCGGACGTTGGGAATATACACAAACATTGAATATTATGGACAATCAAGTTCCTGATTTGTTTGTTCCGAAAGATACTATTATTTTAGCACAAGATAAAGATTGCAAATCTACGTTGGTGACTTTTCCGAAAGCAACAGCTAAGGATTGTAGCCCAACCGTAACGATTACAAACAGTTTTAATACAAATGGCGACAATGCAACGGGCATTTATCCTTATGGAACAACAACCGTAAAATTCTTCGCAAATGATGGTTGTGGCAATATGACTGTCAAAGAAATGAAAGTGACTGTCAAAGATGGTAAAAAACCGACACCTATTTGTTTTCATGGTTTTTCAACGACAATTACACCAATTGGCGCACCAGGAACAGGTGGAGAAGCATGGATTTTTGCCCCAATGATTGATGCAGGAAGTTATGACAATTGTACGGCTAAAAACAAATTGAAGTTTTCTTTTTCGGCAAATGTAACGGATACAATGCGTCAATACAATTGCGATAGTTTGGGTCAGCGTTTGATTCGCCTTTGGGTAACTGACGAAAGTGGAAACCAAGATTATTGCGATACGTACATTGATATTCAGAACAATATGGGTGCTTGTACAAATGGGCCTACTCAAATGTTCAATGTTGCAGGAAAAATAAATACAGAAGAAGCAAAAGACATCGAACAAGTAAGTATGAACATTACTTATGCTGGTACAACGGCTTTGGTGACTGATGCAACGGGTAAATTTTTATTCAAAAATATTCCTGGCGGTAGCAATTATAAGATTACACCTGAGAAAAATATCAATCACATCAATGGTGTTTCGACGTATGATGTTTATTTGATTAACAGACACATTCTTGGCTTACAATTGTTGCCTTCTCCTTACAAAATAATCGCCGCTGACGTTGATAAAAACAACAAAATCACTGTTTCAGATGTGAACGAATTGAGAAAATTGGTTTTGGGTATTTATACGGCTTTACCAAACAACAGTTCTTGGAGATTTGTACCAAAATCTTATGTTTTCCCTGTACCTACGAATCCTTGGAGTCAAGCGTTTCCTGAGTTGTTGGACGTACAAGTGAATGCTAATAAATTAGCGAATGACTTCATGGGAATGAAAGTTGGTGATGTCAATGCAAATGCAAAACCTGGTACTTTGGTTGGTGATGCTGGTTCAAGAAATGACAAAACCAATGAAATCACAATGGATAATATTGCTTTTGAAAAAAATCAAACTTTACGTATTCCGTTCACAATCAATCAGTTGAATGAAATTTCAGCAATGCAATTTACACTTGGTTTTGACCAAAATAAATTCCAATTGATAGAAATAGAAGAAGGTACAGTAAAAGGTTTTGACAAAAATGCTTTTGGTTTTACCAATATTCGTGAAGGTTTAATCAGTGCATCTTGGTTCAAACAAACAGAGGTTTTGAAAGACAGCGATGTTCTTTTTTACTTAAATGTAAAAGCAAAAGAAAGTGGCAACTTGGCAAACGCATTGAGTTTGGATTCACGTGTTGTGAGCGCAGAGGCTTATGATAGGACAGGAACACCAGCAAATGTGATTTTGAAATTTAATGGTGAAACTGAAAAAGCCTTTGAAGTGTATCAGAATCAACCCAATCCATTCAACGGAAATACAACGATTGGCTATCAAATGCCAGAAAATGCAGAAGCTACATTGAAAATCTATAATACAGCAGGTGCAATCATTAAGACTGTTCAGCAAAACGCCATCAAAGGTTACAATCAATTTGTCATCAGCAAAGATGATTTGAGCGTACAAGGCGTATTGATGTATCGAATCGAAAGCGGAAAATTCCAAGCGGTTCGTAAGATGATTGTCTTGCCTTAGTAAAATCGCTTTACAAAAGCGGGCATAACAGCGCCAATCCTGACTCAAAAAGTCCTTTCCTTTGGAAAGGATTTAGGATAGGACTTAATTCGGCAAGTGAGGTTCTACATAAATTAGTTCCAGTTTAATTAAAGGCGTCTCGGTGGTGGTTCACGAGGCGTCTTTTTTTTACGGAGCAGCTGTTTTTAACTTGTATGTTTTTTAGCACTAAAGCCCAATATCATTTTCCTAATGGATAGTTTTTTTATTTTATTAAGTAATTGA
>JAYWHK010000010.1:0-14981 GCA_043777755.1 Saprospiraceae bacterium | reverse complement strand
AATCTTTGTAATCGAAAAATCAGCTCTTTCAGAAATATTTTTAAATAAAAAGATAAGCGTAGCGGAAACTTTTTTTGTACCGTTTTACATGCCAGGTTACAACCTATATCGACAGCAATTACCACTGCAAAGGGAACAACCTATGCCGTGGTTGTTGGCGTTTCGGATTATCAGCACAAAGATATTCCCGATTTGAAATATGCACACAAAGATGCAGAAGCGTTCAGTGCTTGGCTCAAATCGTCAGCAGGTGGCAATGTGAAAGACGACAATATTACCTTGCTTACCAACTCAAAAGCGACAAATGCAGCTGTTGGCACAGCGATTTATTCCATGTTGGACGTTTGCAAGCCAAATGATCAATTTATTTTTTACTTTTCAGGTCATGGCGATGTGGAGAGTAAAACCCGAGCGCAACCAGGCTACCTTCTTACCTACGATTCGCCAGCGAATGTATATATGGTTGGTGCGTTGAATTTACGGGATTTACAAGAAATTATTGCGACACTTTCAGAAAGTCAAGTAAAAGTGTTGCTTTGTACTGATGCTTGCCATGCTGGAAAATTAGCAGGAACAAGCATCAACGGTACACAAGCAACTGCCGCTTCTATTTCCAAACAATTTGCCAATGAGGTCAAAATCATGAGTTGCCAGCCCAATGAATTTTCACTCGAAGGGGAACAATGGGGCAAAGGTCGAGGTGTTTTTTCATGGCACTTGATAGATGGATTGACAGGTTTAGCGGATAAAAGTGCCAATGGAGAAGTGAGCCTAATGGAAATAAACCGCTATTTGCAAGATATTGTACCGAGCGAAACTGCGCCACACAGCCAGATTCCTTTTGTCGTGGGCAATTTGCAACAGACAATCTCCTTTGTGGATAATACAACTTTGCTTGCCTTGAAAAAAGAAAAAGCAACAGGAGAGGTAATGATTTCTACGATTGTGTCGAAAGGTTTAGAAGAAGAAATTTTAGCGCAAGCTGATGAAAAAACAAAGAAGTTGTATAACGATTTTAAAAAATCCCTCGAAAATGGAGATTTACTCTATCCAAAAGGAGAATGTAGCGATGACTACTACGAGCAACTCCTCAAAGTATCAACATTATATCCTATTTTGGGCATGATGAAGCGCAATTTTGCCGTCGCCTTGCTCAATGAAGTACAACAAGCAATCAATGCTTTACTCGATAATGACCCTTATGAAGCAAATACTTGGCGATATAGTCCTTCCAAATACAAAGAATACCCTATTTATTTAGAAAAAGCGATGTCTTTATTAGGCGAAAAGCACTATATGTACAAGTCTTTGTCTTCTAAAAAACTCTATTTTGAAGGTTATAACCTTTACAACAATAGCCAATTAGAAGCAGCAGAAGAGCCACGAAATGCACTCAAACAAAAGGCAAAAGAAAAATACTTAGCAGCACTTGCCTTAGAACCCAACGCAGCCTATATCAATTATGCTATAGAGGTAATGTACATCTACAATAACCCTTTGCAAAGCGATAGCGTATTCCGCTATGGCAATAGAGCAATAGAATTATCACCTACTTGGAGCGCACCTTATTTGGATTTGTGCTGGGAATTAACGAATCTTAATGACCTCCCCAAAGTCGAGGAATACTTGCAAGCCATAAGTTAAATATTTACCTAAAAACTATACCGTTTTGGAACGCTTGTCATGGCTCAGACAGTGGCAAATACGCCCCGAAGAAAGTATGGCTATCTCTGACAGCATGATAGCAATGCGACCAGATTTGTTTAATGCCTATGGCACAAAAGCAACAACTTTAATAGTTTTAAAAGGCAATTACCTCGAAGCAGAAAAATACACTAATAAGTCTTTGACTTTGTTTGACGGAAGTTGGGTAAAAATTTATTTGGGTGGTATCTATATCAAAACGAATAGAAAAGTACAAGGTGTAAAATATTACGAAGATCTAATGTATAATACTAATATTTCATCAGATGATAAAAGTTTCCTAATAGGCTATTTTGTTGAGGCAATATCTTCTTTTAGGGACTATGAAATTCTAAAAAAATTGACTGCATACAATGAAAAATACAACATAGCAAAAGTAAGCCAGCAAAAAATATTGAAATTAGCAGAGGGCATAATGTACAAAGAGCTAAAACAATATGACAAAGCGGATAGCATATTCAAAGTTGTTTTGGCAATGGAAGATCCTTTACCGTCTTTGAATATAGAAGCTTTATCGGAATTAGGTGACATGGCTTACAAAAAAAGGCAGTTTGCACAAGCAAAAGCTTATTTTGACGAATCTTATCGCTTACTATTTCCTATGCATTGGGACTACCTCATTAAAATAGAAGGAACGGCACTAAATCATCTTCGATTCTATACACACAATAATGACACTGAAAAAATAAAATTTTGGATTAATCTATTAGATACTCATAGACCTTTTGATTGGCAAACGCCTATTGCGCATGCGATACTCGCTGCCAAAAATAAGAATAAAAAAGAAACACTACGCTTTTTACAAAAAGCAGTCGATTTGTACCTACCATTGAAAGAGCATATTTTGGAAGAAGAAGCATTTGTTTTTTTACATGGCAATAGAAAATTTAATAAAATTTTAAAAAAAATCAATCAATAAAGTAATCAAAACCAATATTTAATAACACGTTATTTTTAAAGAAAAATAATACAAACAACACACATTATGTTAAAAACAACACATTTATTCACGTTTTTGTTGTTCTGTTTTGCTGTTTCCCTACACGCACAACGGCAAATCAAAGGCTCTGTTAGCGATGTTGCTGGTATAGCAGTCGCTGGTGCAAATATCGTAGCAAAAGGCACTGCGACAGCTGCAAGTAGCGATGAAAGGGGAGTGTTTCAATTGAGCGTTCCGAACAACACAACAGCACTTGTCGTAAGTTTTATTGGCTACGGCACCCAAGAAATAACCTTGGTAAAAGGCAGCAATGACCTAATCATTGTATTAAAAGAAGGTCAAAACGTTTTGACGGATGTTGTAGTAACGGCATTGGGTATTTCACGAAGTGAAAAATCATTAGGCTATGCTGTACAAACCGTCAAAGGTGACGATTTGACGAAAAGCCGTGATGCGAATGTCGTCAGCTCTTTGGCAGGACGAGTTGCTGGTGTTCAAATCACAGGTGGTAGCGGCACGCTTGGTGGGTCGAGTCAAATTTTGATTAGAGGAATGAGGTCTATCAATGGTGAAAATCAACCACTTTTTGTCGTTGATGGAATCCCAATGGACAACTCCAATTTTACGACAAACAATCAAGCAGCAGGTGGTCCTGGGTACGACTATGGCAATGCAATTCAAGACCTCAATCCTAATGACATCGAAACGATTAGCGTTTTGAAAGGACAATCGGCAACAGCACTTTATGGCTCTCGTGGTGCAAATGGCGTTGTGTTGGTTACGCTGAAAAAGGGTGGAAAACAAAAAAATCGTATTGGTGTAAGTTTGAATACAAGCGTTACTTATGACCAAATTTTGCTTATGCCAGATTACCAAAATAGTTATGGCGGTGGTGTCGATTTAGTTCCTTTGGGTCGATCAGATGGCAAAGGTAAATACCAACTGCCTATCGTACAATTGGGTGATGCAGGCGATACCATTGGTGTATTTAATTCTTTCGACCTCACGCCTATTTATGGTGTTGATGAAAGTTGGGGTATCAAATATGGGACACTAACCAATACTCATTTTAAGTATTTATCTGAGCAGGTGTACGAAAACGGAAAACCTAAACTCCTTTTTCCTAAGGGATTTGGAAAAGATGACGCTTTGTATGCACGTAGTTGGAATTCTTTTGATGCGAGTGATGTTACACATCATTTACAATCAGAACTTTGGGCGCCAGCACCAAACAACGCCCGTGATTTTTTTGATACAGGGAGAACCGCAAGTACCAATATCGCTTTTGAAGGTGGTAGTGAAAAAGCAAATTTCCGTTTGTCATTAACCAATTTTGACCAAAAAGGTATTTTTCCAAATAGTCGTTTGCAGCGAAATACAGCAAGTTTTATTGCAAATACTAAATTGACGGATAGGCTCTCTGCTTCTGCCGTTGCCAATTTTAATACCAACAATACAAAAGGTCGTAGTGGCGCAGGTTATGCTTCCAACAATATTTTCCAAAATTTTAACCAATGGTATCATAGACAATTGAATATCAATGGTTTAAAAAGTTATAAAAATCCAGATGGCTCACAACGCACTTGGAATAGACGAGGTGTAGATGATCCTGCTCCTCAATATTGGGATAATCCTTACTGGACAAGGTATGAAAACTATCAGACTGACAGACGAAATCGAACATACGGTAGCGTAGGTTTGAGCTACAAAATCATAGAAGGTTTGACAGTGACAGGTCGCTTAATAACGGATAGTTACAATGATCGTCGTGAAGAACGCATCGCAAAAGGAGGTTATGACCAATCAAAATATACTTTGAGTTTATACGAAGTCAAAGAAAATAACCGTGATTTGGTCTTGAATTATACCAAAAACATTAGTAATGCATTGAGTTTGACAGCTTTTGTAGGTGGCAATCAAATGGAAAAACGTAGTAGTATCAATCGCCAATCAACAAGAGATGGGCTGAATGTAGCAAATTTTTACAATTTAAAGAACTCTGTAGGCAACATTAATATTTTAGAAGACAATAATTTTGTAAAAAAAAAATAAATAGTGTATTTACAGGAGCGTCTTTTGGATACAATAATTTCTTGTACCTTGATTTGACGGGTAGAAATGACTGGTCTTCTACGCTTTCCTATTGAGAACAACAGTTACTTTTATCCTTCTACAAGTTTGAGTTTTATTTTTTCAGAAAAACTAAAAGCTAAATTTTTAAATTTTGGAAAACTAAGATTGGGATGGGCAAAAGTCGGTAACGATACTGACCCTTACAACTTAGCCAAAGTGTATCAACCTGGCGATAACTTTGGTAAAAATCCAACATTCTCCATTCCTAACCGATTGAACAACAGTAGTTTGAAGCCAGAACAAACTTCAAATATAGAGCTTGGTTTGGAAGCAAAATTATTCAACAATCGTATTGGAATTGACGTTGCTTTATACAATGCAAATACAAGCAATCAGATCATTCCAATTGGAACGACTGCCGCAACAGGCTATAACGAACAGTTTATCAATGCTGGTCTAATCAATAACAAAGGTATCGAAATTCAACTTACAACGACACCAATCCGTAGAGGAGATTTCACTTGGACATGGGGCTTAAATTTTGCTAAAAATCTCAATAAAATTGTAGAGTTAAATGCAGATGATCCTTCTTTGTTGAATGTTCCTTTGGCAGATGGAGGTTTTTCAAGCTCACTCAACGCTTATGAAGGTCGCTCTTTTGGTACAATCATGGGTAAGGATTACTTATATGATAACAATGGCAATAAACTAACTGATGGTCATGGCTTTTACCTCGCAACACCAGGTTACGTTCCAATCGCTGATATTTTACCTGATTTTACAGGAGGAATTTTTACAAGCCTTAGGTATAAATCTTTATCTTTATCAGCTTTGGTAGATTATAAAATAGGTGGAAATATATTTTCAACGACAAATATGTGGGGTAAATATTCTGGTATTTTTGAAGAAACCGCAGAAGGTGATATTCGTGAAAAAGGAAAAATTGCTGTTGGGAAAATTGCAAAATTAGATGCCGAAGGAAGTCCAATCTTAAATTCAGATGGTAAAACTTACGAAACAACAGGCGAAGATGAAAAAACAGCTTTACCCGCACAGAGTTATTTCTTTGCTAATGGCGGTTACAATATTGCAGCAGCAGATGTTTATGATGCTTCGTTTGTGAAACTCAAAGAAGTTGCACTTAGCTTTACTTTTCCAAAATCTATTACAAATAAGTTGAGAATGAGTGAATTGAGCCTTTCTATTGTTGGTAGAAACTTAGCCATTCTTTACAAAAACCTACCACATCTTGACCCTGATTTTGTACAAAGTACAAGTAATATTCAAGGAATTGAAGGTGGGCAAACTCCAAGTACAAAATCTTGGGGCGTTAATCTAAATGTTAAATTTTAAAATTTTAAAAAGATGAAATTAAGAAATATATATCTATTCGTTTTTATTATTTGTCTTATGGCAAATGCTTGTGGTGATTTTGGCGACACCAACATAGACCCAAACAATCCAGCAACGGTTGCTCCTGGTTTTTTGCTTACCAGAGCGCAAAAAGACATCATGGACAATACCCATGATGAATGGATTGGCGGTAGAACCACTTTTTTCAATGCGCAATATTGGGCTGCGAACAATTATACAGATGAATCACGTTACGCACCTCGACAAGGAGCTATTGGTGGTGCATTTTCCCAACTTTACATTACAGCACTCAATGATTTAAATGAGATTATTCAAATCAATAGCACGAATACAAACAAAGGAGAAGCTGCAAACCAAATAGCAATCGCACGTATTTTAAAAGCATACACTTATCAGTACATGACTGATTTATGGGGACCAATTCCTTACTTTGAAGCATTAAAAGGGGCTGCCAATCGTACGCCTAAATACGATGCACAGAAAGCCATTTATGCTGATTTACTCAAAGAACTCAAAGAAGCAACTGCCCAAATTGTAGAAGGCGAAAAAGCTTTTGGAGATGCCGATATTATCTATCATAGTGACTTGAAGGCATGGAAAAAATTTGCAAATAGTTTAATGCTAAGAGTTGCAATGCGTATGTCTGATGTAGAACCCGCATTGGCAAAAGCAGAAATTGAAAAAGCAGCCTCAGCTGCCTTCTCAGAGAATAGTGATAATGCTTACTTCACTTGCCTTAGTGGGCAACCCAATAATTGTCGATTAAATAACGATAGGGTAACACGAGGTGATGCTGACTTTTGCATATCTAATGTATTGATAGACAATACTTTAAATCCGTTAAAAGATCCAAGAGTAGCAGCCTTTTCTGATAAAAATGCTAACGGCAATTACAAAGGACGTCCTTACGGGCAATCTTTTGGTGTGGCAGCAGGAGAAGCTCCAAGTATTTATTCACAACCTTCGGGAGCGGCGGCTGTTTTAGCGGGTAATGGTTTCAAAATTTACGATGTCTTAGCACCTGATGCAAAAGCAACTTTTATGAACTATGCCGAAGTTTGTTTTATTTTAGCGGAAGCAAAAGAACGAGGTTGGAATGTAGCGGGTACCGCTCAAGATTGGTACAACAAAGGGATTATTGCTTCCATGAATGAATGGGGAATTGATGATGCCGCCGCTATTAGTGCTTACTTGAACCAAAGTACAGTGAAATATAGTGTTGTACCAGGGAATTGGCAGCAAAAAATAGGTGTGCAAAAATGGATAGCACTTTATCCACAAGGATTGCAAGGTTGGTCTGAATGGCGTAGATTAGATTTTGATAAACTCATTGCTCCTGTTGATGGTGCGCTTTCTGATTTAGGAAACAAAGCTGCGCCGATGCGCCTAACTTATCCACAAGAAGAACAAACCAAAAATTCCGTCAATTACCAAGATGCTATCAGACAACTTGGCAATAAAGACGATTTGAAAACAAGGCTTTGGTGGGATATAAAATAGGTGTTAGGTAGCTGTTAAAAATTAGCTAACGGCTTTTATTATTTAAAAAAGTGATAAATAACTGTTTTAAAAGCAGTTATTTATCACTTTTTTAGTAACTTGTGGAAAGGGTGTTTGTTTTTTTTACTTTTCAATTTCCCTTGTCAATCTTGGATTTTCTTTTTTGTCAAAGATTTTCATGGCGATGTGTTCTACCATTTTTTTGATTTGATTCTCATCATTCACATCATAATAATTACGAATCGTTCCGTCGGCATCTACATAGACATAATAGGGACATTCTTTTTGCGAAAAATCATCTTTGAGTGAGTATTTGAAATTTTCCAGCCACGATTTTTTCAAAACATCATTGCTTGGTACAACAAAATAAGACTTATTGATGCGCTTGATTTTTTGTTTGGCATAGTAAGCAGCCGCTTCAGTACTGTCTGCATTTTCGAGCAAAGAGATGAAGAAAATATCATGTCGCTCCCCAAATTGATCGTGTAATTTTTGTGCTGTAATAGACTGTTTATCAGTGAATTGCCCATCTTTTTTTACAAAATTAACAATCGTAATTCGCCCCTTCAAGCTGTCTTGATTCAAAGGCTTCCAATTGATGGGCGCACAATAAAAAGCTCCTGTTTTTCCTAAATTTTGTCTAATTTCTTTGAGTGCATTGATGCGATAATTTGCGCCTTTTTGCAAATAATACCATGACAGTGCTGGAAAAACAACAACAAACAAGGTTGTTACGATGATTCCAAACAATTTTCTATTTTTTAACATATTTTATAAAGTATTTAATAATTCTAAGTGAAGTTGCGCTTACAGGATTTACTTCCATTTTATATTGCAACCCATACTTGGAAATTGCACTGGCGAAACGGCTTTTTCTTCCAAAATAGCGTCTAACGCTGTACGCAAATCCTTGCCACTCAATGGGATAGCACTGTTTGGTCGGCTATTGTCGATGCGACCTCGATACGATAATTTTAAATTTTTATCAAAAATATAAAAATCAGGCGTACAAGCAGCATCGTAGTCCTTTGCGACAGATTGACTTTCATCATATAGATAAGGAAAATCAAAACCCGCTTCGGCTGCCAATGTTTTCATCTTGTCGGGAGCATCTTCAGGATGCGCCTCGATGTCGTTTGAACTAATAGCAACAAAAGAAATGCCTTTATGTTTATAATCTTTTGCGATGCGTGCGATTTCGGGATTGACATGAATGACATAAGGGCAATGGTTGCAAATGAACATTACAACGCTTGCTTTTTCTCCTTTTAAATTATTGATACTGAATGTTTTACCTGAAATTGCATCGGGCAATTCAAAGTAAGGTGCTGGCGTTTCGAGTGCCAACATAGTGGAAGGTGTTAGTGCCATAAATTGTTATTTTCTTTTTCCAAGCTGCAAATTTGCATAAAAATTCACAAAAATAGAACGATTCTGAGCTTTATCTACTAAAATAGGCACTTTTTTAAAATAATAATCTGCTACGAAACCAACTTCGAGCGCACGAGCGTACTCATCAAATGCGCCCCAATCCAAGTGAAGTCCAAGTTTGGCATGAATGGCGGGTTGAATTTTTATCTCATTGAGTCCTCTGTCAAAAGGAGTAGCACCTGTAATTTTGTCTTTGTCTAAAAAAATTTTACTATCGGCTTCACTGTATTTAATGTCTTTTTTGTCGTCGCTTTTTTCATACCGTATATAATATGGTTTCAACAAGCCCAAATTAGGACCAACAGCATAACTCATACCAACAGCAACACCTCTATAATTGTCTTTTTCGCTAAAATATCTTTTTTCGCCATAAACCAAACTTAGCGGCATCAGAACATTTTGTTTTCCATATACAAAAGCCCTTGTTACGTTCAGATTAGATGGCATACTGCGTGTTTCTTTTGGATGTTTAAGAAATCCAAGGGAAAGCTGATAATAAGTGGTTTTGTAATACGTTTTGAGAGCACCCCATTGATAGGCAATATTTCCGCCATTGGTGTGAATCTCACCAACAAACAATCGTTCACGGTTGTAAATCAAGCCTTTTCCTGAGCCGACAGACCTCATTTTTTGGCTGTTTTGGGCATTGCTCAAGCTCGCAAACAAGCTTATAAAAACGATGATGATGGAAATTTTTTTCATAAAACAAAATAATTATACAAATATACAACTTTTTTTTATGAAAAAAAGTTTTTGAATGAAATATTTTTTAGACAAGAAGCATTAGTTTTGCAAAATTTTTGTAAAAATTAGCTATTTTATTTAACAAGTCCTTGAAAAGATTGTTCAATGGAGTAATTTTAATTTATTTAAACTCAATTCATTTTATGGAAATTAATAGAAACTTAGAAAAAAAATTGAACATTGCGGCAATGGTCGTTTCTGTAGCTGTTTTAGGATTGGTCGTATTGATGCGGACACCCAATAAAATCCAAATTGGTATAGACGTTAGTTTTTTACCCATGGTTCATGCAATTTTAAACACATTGACTGCGTTATGTCTGCTGTACTCGTTTAATTCGATTAAAAATGGTCGTATAGCGCAACATCGCCGTGCTAATTTTATGGCATTGGTATTTTCAGCAATTTTCTTGTTGTGTTATGTCGTTTATCACTTTACGACACCCGAAACGAAGTTTGGAGGCGAAGGCTCTATTCGTATTTTTTACCTTATTTTACTTTTGACACACATTGCTTCGGCAGCACTGGTTTTTCCTTTTATTTTATTCACATTCATCAGAGCATACATTGGTGATTTTGAAAGACATAAAAAAATGGCTCGCTATGTATTCCCAGTTTGGTTGTACGTTGCGGTGACAGGACCAATTTGCTATTTGATGTTGTTGCCTTATTATCGTTAAAATTCTAAATTCTAAATTCTAAATTCTAAATTCTAAATTTTTTAAATTCTAAATTTTAAATTCTACGATTGTACTGTTCGTTGTTCACTGTTAATTGTTCACTCTTTTATGAAATCATCAATTTTATTTATTTTTGGATTATTTTTATTCACATTTGCATTTGTAGCTTGTGAAAAAGAAAGTTTCTATACGGGCAATGATGCCAAGTTGGAATTTTCAAAAGATACGCTTCGTTTCGACACTGTTTTCACGGCAGTTGGGTCGGCGACACGCTCGTTTAAAATTTTGAATCCTTATGATAAAACGTTGATTGTCAATAAGATATTTTTAGAAAAAGGTGAGCAATCTATTTTTAATTTGAACATTGATGGCGTTTCGGGTGACAGCCAAACATCAATTGAAATTCCTGCAAATGATAGTATTTATGTTTTTGCAGAAGTAACGATTAATCCAAACGACCAAAATAATCCTTTTATTTTGAATGAAAATATTGTTTTTGAAACGAATGGTGTTGTTCAAAAAGTGGTTTTGGAGGCTTGGGGACAAAATGCCAATTACATTCCCAACAAGGATTTTAAAGGGAAAATTGCTTTAATTGATGCTGACCAAACTTGGAACGATCCAAAACCTTACGTTATTTATGGAACCTTGGTTATTGACAATGCAAAATTGACGCTTCCAGCAGGTACTCGTGTCTATGTTCACGGTGGTTTGGTGAAAGGAGAAACCGAAAAAAAAGAAAAATACGTCTTCAATGATGGGCGAATTTACGTCATCAATGGAGGTTCGATTGATGCACAAGGTACAAAGTCAAAACCTGTTTTGATTGGCGGTGACCGTTTGGAAAAAGATTTTGAGAATACGCCAGCGCAATGGAATCTGATGTATTTTGGTACGGGTTGCAGTGCTAATTTCACTTATACAACAGTAAAAAATTCACGATTGGGCGTTTATGCGGATTCTTTGGCAGTTTTGGATTTTAAATATTCAAAAATTTACAACACCGCAGGTCCCGCAATTTATGCACGACAAGCCGAAGTTACTTTGGACAATTGCCTTATGTACAACAATGGCGCATCGAGTTTGTTCTTAGAACAAGGTGGAAATACTTCGCTAACTTATTGTACCTTAGCGAATTATGGAAACAACGCATCTTCTTTGTATGTTTCAAATACGTTTTGCAAAAGACAAGATGACAAAGGAAATTGTGTTCAAAGGATTAATTTTCCATTAAATTTTAATGCACAAAATTGTATTGTAGCAAGTTCTCAACGTGATGCGCTTGATATTGGACAAAGCAAAGATGCTGCGATGGATTATGCTTTTGACCATTGTGTTTTGAATGTTGAAAAAATTTTAGAACCTAAAAATTTTCCTGATTTTTTGACAAAAAATTGTAAAAACTGTTTTAATTTCAAAAATTCAGACCGTTTGTTTAAAAGCAAAGATTACGACAACTATAAGTTAGATACACTTTCTGTTGCGGAAATGAAGGCAATTCCGCTTCCTAATTTTAATTTTGACCTTGATGGCACGCCTCGTGATGCGCAAAAACCTGACATTGGAGCGTACGAATACAAACCGAAATAAGCCATTTGATATTGAATACACTGTTTTTTTAGTTATTTAATGTTTGGAATTGTTTGAAATGGTTCTAACTAATTGAAAACCAAAACAATGCAACAATTACAAATAATAACAAACTTTTAGAACAATGTATTGAATACCAATCGTTTGCAATACTAATAACCAATATCTGTTCTGTATATTAGGTTAAACAAATAAAAAAACACCGTTCCATCGGGGACGAAGAACGGTGTTATACTGTGAACCTATGACCTTAATTGTCGTTCTGGATAAAAATGAGGATTTACTCTTTCACAATGCGTTTGATGATTTGCCCTTCGGAAGTCTGCACTTTTAAGAGCAACAAACCATTGAAAATATCGCTTGACCAACCCAAAGTGGTTTGGAATTTTTCTTCTGCTTTTTCAAATTTTTCTTCATAGATACGTACACCTGTCAGTGTCGTGATGCTCATCGTAATGTCGCCACCACTCGGATTATTGACCATCACTTGGAATTGGTCACGGAACGGATTAGGCGCAACCATTACTTTTTTTGCTAAATCCGCTGGATCGACAATCGCAGTGGTATTTGCTGGATTCATGCAATTCCAATCAGAAGCACTGTAAATCAGGTTATTATCTCTAAAAAAACACGTCACCTGAAAACTTTCTTCTAACTTTCCGTAATTTTGATAATAAATAGGGCCGACCATCGAGCCCAAACCTTCTACCCATTTGATATTGTCCCAAGCCTTGCTGATTGGTTTCAACTCAATACATTTGCGCTCGCCTTCGGCAGTTTTCATTGTGCCGACGCTGACGACTTCCAGTTCCCATTGTCTGATGTAAAACTTTTCTCCAACCACAAGGTTGAAGTCATAGAGTAAAAATTCTTTGCCGTCATCAAAAACATAGACCTTTTTTTCGGCAACATTTTCTCGAACAAGTATTTTTTTATTTGGTGATACATCACTTTTTTCACCAAATACCTTGTAAGTATTGCCGTTGAAAGTGGTGTCTTTTATTGTTTGTTGCTTAACAACAGAGCCTTTAAACTGCTCATCAAGTTTGTACAATTCCCAATGAGTATTGGGCGTAAAAACAGAATGATAGCTGTTCTGAGCTGTTAGCAAAGTTCCGCCACAAAGGCAGAGAAGGGAGAAAAAATTGTTTAATTTCTTCATTGTGCGTAAAATTTCGGTCTGTGGGAATTTGGTATAAGCGTGTTTTACCGTTTTCCCTGCGTGTGATGTTAAAAATGGTTTGATTCAATGACAATAGGCGCACCAAATTGTTAGCTATTTAATACACCGTTTTTTTAGTTATTTAATGTTTGCTATTGTTTGAAATGGTTCTAACTAATTGAAAACCAAAAACAATACAACAATTATAAACAATAGCAAACTTTTAGAACAATGTAATAAATTGCCAAAACAAAAATAGCCATCAATACTTTAGAAAATATCAATAACACAAAGTCATGCGCGAAAACAAAAAAAGTGAGTGAGTTTGAATACCTAAATATCTAAATTTTTGGCAGGAGGATACCACCTTTTATAGACCAATTAATATGCCGAAAATGAAGTAATCTCAGCTATAAATAAAGATAAAATATAATTATTTTTTCAATATTTATAAAATGTTATTTATTATTTAATTACGCATTATGATTATTTGTTTTTTATAAAATATTTTTTTATTTATATTTTAAAAAAATCGTTATAGAAAACCTTCGTTATAGTTTGGTTAAATGTTAAAAAAAGTGCTACTTTTGCGTTGCGTTTAACGTCTATAATAAATGTAAAATGTAATGACTTGTGCAAATACATTTTTTCAAAACAATTAAAAAAAGAATTATTAAATTTTACAAATGAATAATGTAGTAAAAATGGCAGTATTCTGCCTTCTATTTGTAGGAATCAATGCGGTTTCTGCTCAAAAATTTGGTCACATGAACGCTGGAAATTTTTTGGAAGGTTTGCCAGAAGTTCGTAAAGCGGATAGCTTATTGGTTCTGTATCAAGATACGTTGAGCAACAAAGGCAAATTAATGATGACAAAATTTGAAGCTGACTATAAAGCATACATCGAAGAAGCCAACAAAGGAACATTGCCTCCTGTACAAGCGCAGCAAAAAGAAGCGGCTTTGCAAAAGCAAAACGAAGATTTGGAAAAATACCGTACCGAAGCACAACAAAGAATTGAATTGCGTCGCCAAGTTTTATTGAAGCCAATTTTGGAGAAAATTGATGTTGCAGTTAAAGCCGTAGGCAAAGAAAATGGCTACACCTTTATTTTCGATACTTCTAATGGTGCAATGCTTTTTGCCCTTGATTCTGAGGACGTTACACCAATGGTTAAGAAAAAAATTGGTAAATAATAACACTAAAAAAGAGCTGCTTCTGGTGACGGAAGCAGCTCTTTTTTGATTTTTAGTGTTTTAAAACGATAATTTTTTCTCTAAACACTACTTTTTTTTCTTTTGAAATTTGTAAAAAGTAAATCCCTTGTAAAAAGTTATGAACATCTATCTTATCATCATTTAAGTTTTTTTTCAACATCAACCTTCCTTGTATGTCATTGACAATCAATTGGCTATGTGTCAATTTTTCTTTATTGTATTCTAAATAAATAAAATCAGCACTTGGATTTGGATAGATTTTCACCTTCACCTTTTCTACCACTGCATCATCGTCACTTGTAATACAAGCATTTTCGGCTTTTCCGAGTTTGAAATTGGGGTAGTTGGGAACAGAGTTCACATTGAATGTTTTCAATTTTAAACCATGTTGTTCTAAGGTGCATTTCTTTTTAGGTTCATTGGGTTTGTGGATAACGTGTAAGTATCTTGTTGCACTCATAGTGCTAATGTAAATTTTCCCATCAGCTGCCAAATTTGCTAAAAAAAAGCGAGTATTTGTATTTGCAGTACTATCAATAAAACCGTCATAAGTATCAATCACATATTGA
>JAYWHK010000009.1:0-5271 GCA_043777755.1 Saprospiraceae bacterium | reverse complement strand
TTGCTCAAAAAATCATAAATAACTTCCTTACAGTCAGTTATTTATAACTTTTTTCTCAACGACAAAATAATACTAATCAATTTTGAACGCCCGCTTACACAGAAATTATATTTTCCGCAAAGGTAAGCATATAAACGGCAACGCTCTACGGTATCCACACAAAGAGCATATTTAGAATAAATACGTTGGTTCTAAGGAAAAATTATTCCGAAGCCTCAGAAGCCGACAATAAATCTTTATAAAAATCAATATATTTTACCAAGTAATTTTCGTTGTCTTGAAATTCCAAGATTGGTTTTTCCATGTTTGCGATTTGCGCTGAAACCGTTTCGTTGATTTCTTCTTCTCCTTTAATGATGGCATCTGCATAATGGCAAGCACCTTTGTCCACCGTAAAGTTAGTTCCGTCAAAATACGGCGCAAGAAATTCAGAGTTTAAGGTATTTATACTTCCTTTGGCTACAAAATTTTCAGGAACTTGGTCTAATGGAGTATTATTGTACAAAGAATATACTACTGTCGAGTGTTTAAAAATTGGCTCATGAATGTATGCTTCTTTTACAAAAAGCGGAATCATGGAAGTTAGCCAGCCATGGCAATGTATAACATCTGGTGCCCAACCGAATTTTTTGACAGTTTCTAAAACAGCTTTGCTAAAAAATATCATTCTTTCGTGATTGTCTTCGTAAGCGTTGCCTTCTTCGTCTGTCGAAACATCTGTTGCGCAGTTTTTGCGCTTGAAATAGTCTTCGTTTTCAAGAAAATAAACCTGCATACGAGAATTTGGCATAGAGGCAACCTTGATAACTAATGGATAATCATCATCATCAATGATGATATTCATACCTGACAGCCTTACGACTTCGTGCAGACGGTGGCGACGCTCATTGATAGAGCCATATTTGGGCATCAAAACTCTTAACTCAAAAGCACCTTTATCTTGTGCGTATTGCGGAAGGCGAGTAATAAGATCTGACATAAACGTGTTTTCCGTATATGGATCCATTTCCTGAGTAACTACCAATAGTCTTTTCTTTGTCATTTATAAGCTGATATTTTACAAAAAGTTTTGCAAAGGTACGCAAAAACTATCTATTTTTTTCATTTAATCAAGTCTTTTGAAGATTTTTTTATAAAAAATCAAAAAAACATTGTTTTTTGATATAAAAACGACCATTTTTTTATAAAAAAATAAAAACTTATTAGCATTTTCAATAAAATTTAGCTTGTATTTCTTAAATCAAAAGCATAAATATGATTAGCATTGCAAAGAAAAATCGAAGATTTTTTATTTTTTACCACGAAGAAACGGAGGTCACGGAGGCAAAAAAATTAGCCGAAGCTAATTTTTTTCAAACTCCGTGTTCTCCGTTTCTCCATGGTGAAAGATTCCAAAAGTGGTAAATAGTTAATCAAAAGCGATACAAGCTAATGGTTGCAATGCTTATTTACAATCCCATAACCAGTCAGAAAGAGTATATTTCTTTTTTTGAAAAGAAAAATGCCACCATTCTGTACGAATTCGCTTGAAACCAACACTTTCCAAGGTTTCGGTTAATAACTTTCTATGGTTTAACACATCTTTTGGCAGGTTGGTGTATGTTTGATAGGCTTTTTCTCCAAAAAAATCAAAAGGTGTTCCCATGTCTATTTCTTTTCCGTTTTTGTCCACCAAAGTAATATCTACGGCTGCGCCACGGTTGTGCATTGAACCTTTTGCTGGCGGCGTAACGTAGCGATCATCTGGTACTTTATCCCAAAGTTTTTGCTGAAAAGGTCGAGGTCGGTAACAGTCAAACATTTTCAAGCCATAGCCTTTTTTTTGTACTATTTTTTGAGCAGCAACAATAGCATTGGCTACTTCTGGGCGAAGAAAACACTTGCCGCAGTTGTACATTTTTTCTTTGACAAAATTATCTGTTGTCGCATATTTAATGTCAATTTGGATGCTCGAATCAAGGTTTTTTAGCTCTACAAAACCATTGTCAAACTCGACATCTTCTGTTACATTTATTTTTTGTTGGGCTGTGTCGCTTTGAGTTGCTTGAATTTTGGTAGAAAGTGTATCTTTGTGCATTGAACAAGCCACAAACAACAAAGAGGAAGACATTGCAAAAATTAATTTTTTTATCATTGTTCTAAATTTTTGTCGCAAAAATAAGGTTATCCTTTCAATTATACATAAATTTTGAAAAAAGAAAAGAAAAAATACATCGGCGTTGATCCTGGAACAAATTTTTTGGGCTACGCTGTAATCGAAATAGACGGGCAAATTATCAAAGCTCTTGAAATCGGTGTGGTCACGATGGCGCACCTCGAAGACCAACCTTTGAAGTTGAAAAAAATATTTGAACGCCTAAGCGAAGTTATCGACGAACACAAACCTACTGAAATGGCGGTCGAAGCTCCATTTTTTGGAAAAAATGTGCAATCTATGCTTAAATTAGGGCGAGCGCAAGGTGTAGCAATTGCAGCAGGAATGGTCAAAGGCTTAGAAGTAACGGAATATTCTCCTAAAAAAATCAAGCAATCCGTCACGGGGAAAGGTGCTTCTTCAAAAGAACAAGTTGCTTCTATGCTCGAAACTATTTTGAAAACAAAATTAGACGAACATTCGCTTGATGCAACGGACGCATTGGCGGCGGCTGTTTGTCATCATTTTCAAAGTAGCTCTCCATTGGGGAAAATAAGTAAAAAAGATGGTTGGGCTGGCTTCATCAAAGCTAATCCAAGTAAAGTGGCAAAACTATAAGTCTTTCATCTCCATGCTGGAGTAAATTTTATTTTATTTTAAAAAAAAATATGTCACAAAAAACACTACTCTTCCCAAATAGGTAAAATCAGTATTCCACATTGATTGTTTTATAAAATACTTATAATCAGCATTTTATAAAAATATTTATGTATATTTTTATTATTTTTTTAATAAAAAAAATTGCTTAATAAAAAAAAAATCCAAAAATGGCGTTAAAATTGTGACAATAATTTTGAGGATAAAAAAAGGATTTATATATTTGTAAAAAAATATTTGTCTTTTAACAATTAATCTTAAAATATAATTAAATAGTTGGGCTAAAACAACCAACATTTTCCTCTCAGTCGTTGAAAGAAAAATATCGGTTGTTTTTATACGCCTACTTAAATATCAACCAAATAAATTCAGCCAAAAAGTTTTTCGATGAAGAATCTAATAGAAATCGCAGGCATTGTTACCAAGAAAAAAGTCCGAAAGATTGAAATTTTTGATGACCATTCTTTAAAAAATAAAAGTTCTAAGTTCAACGAATTTTACGAAGCGTTACTTGCAGGAAAGTTTAAAACTGACCGTGATGCCTCTACGTACCTTTATGATTGCGCTCCAACAGATGATAAGTACCGCCAACTTAAATCTCGTTTCCGCAAGCGTTTGTTGAATACTTTGTTTTTCTTAGATGTCAATGTTCCTTCTACGTCCAATTATGACCGTGCGTATTTTACGTGCAACAAGGAGTGGACTTTGGTCAAAATTTTAGAATTGAACGAAGCCTATCATACGGCTGCCGACCAAGCTCAACAGATTCTACAAACGGCTCTTAAGTTTAAGTTTGCCGATGTAGTGGTCAATTGCGCCAGTCTATTGCGTAAATATGCAGCGGACAATGGTTTAGAAAAAGAGTACGAAGAGTACGATCAACACATTAAACAGTATGCACATATTTTAGATGCAGAGATTCGTTCCGAAGAATTGTATCAGCGTGTATATATGAATTATTACAAATCTCCTGACGAACTTCAAGAGCTTTCTGAAAAAATTGATACTTACTGCGATGCGCTCGTGGGACTTTCGGAAGTTTATGACTCGCCCGTAGTGGTTTATAATATGTATTTGGTATGGATTTATCGCTATGAAATGATGCGTGACTGGGACGCTATGGTTGAAGTTTGTGAGCGTGCTGAAAAATATGTAGAAGACAATCCTATTTATTATCAAGACAATAAAATAGCTACTTTTCAGCTCAAAAAGATGTCTGCTTATTTGCACTTGCGTGATTACAAAAATGGAAAATCAAATGCAGAGCGTTGTTTACAGAATTTCACAGAAGGCAGTGATATTTGGTTCACTTTCATGGAATATTATGTTTTGTTGGCATTGCATACGGACAGTTTTATCAATGCTTTTGCTATTCATTCTCGTGCTACAAACCAAGGGAAATTCAAAAAATTGGAAATTGAGGCTCGTGAGCGTTGGTATGTCTATGAGGTTTATTTGAATTTCTTAGCCGAAGCACAAGGTGCTTCAAATGCTGTAGCACAAGCAAGCAAACGTAAGATTTTCAAGGTGAGCAAGTTCTTAGGCGAGCCAATTATGTACCCAAAAGACCAACGTATTTTTACGGTACACTTGGTTTCAGTACAAGCATTATTTCATATTCGTCGGAAAAATCTGCAAGGTGCAACTGAGGCAATTGAGCGTTTGAAAGTATTTGCAAATCGACAGTTGAACCAAGAAGAATATTTCAGAACGATACAGTTTATTCGTTTGTTACAGCAATTGCCAAAATCAGATTATAAACCATCTGAAATGACAAATACAGAAAAATACATTCAAAGATTGACAGATACTCCGCTTTTGTATCGAGGAATGTTGCATGAATTAGAAATTATGCCTTACGAAAAGCTTTGGGATTTGTTTATTCAGCAAGTGAATTATAGTAATATGTAGTAAAAAAAAGAAAATTACTTACATTTTTGATAAAAACTTTCTAATTCTTTATGAAATTGAATCAAATTTGTTTCTCCGACACTGTAGGAATCTATGTACAAACCAGCATCAATAATGTGTTGAATAATATCTTGTTTTAATCCACTTGACAATGCTAATTTTTTTGTAAATTCTGCATCTAAACTGTTCGTTTTCAATCCATAACGCTGCCTTACAAACCATTGCCATTGCTTGTATTGTGTTCGACAAAGTGAAGTATGTTCTTGTTTGTTAAAATACAAACGACCAATACTTTGTATAAATGCCAATGAAGTGTTGGTATTTTCTGCCAAAACAGGCACTATTCGCTGTCTTCTTTTTGTTGAAAAAATTAAAAACAAAAGACCCATTCCAAGCAAACTGTACCATGCCCAAGATAGAGATGTATTGCTCAAAACATACTGAAGTGGTGTTCTTTGGTTGTCAGAACCTTGTGTTTCACTCACATCTGCAAATTTCGCTTCGCTTTCCTTGATTCGATTATGATTATCCCAATAAATATCGCCTTTTTTTAATAAAGAAAAAAGAGA
>JAYWHK010000008.1:0-15152 GCA_043777755.1 Saprospiraceae bacterium | reverse complement strand
TAATTCTTCAAAATATACTCTACATTTCGAGCATGATTCATTGCCAAAAAGACATTAATCAGTTTCCCAATGCCCATTGAAATAATCTCCTCATCACTATATTGCGAAATATTTGTGAAACAATATTTAAAATTTGGAATAAAAGGCAACAATTGCTCATCTATTACTTCAAAGTAATCTGAAAAAGAACGAACTTTCCATTCTTTTTCTCCGTGATAAATCACAATTGGTATCAAAACTGTCAAAGGTTCTTTTGCCTTGATTTGAGCTTCCACGTGTTCTAATATATAACGCAGAAGTTGAACGTGCGGATATTTAACAACATAGCTTTTATGCTCAATATAATTACGAGCGATTTCTGGATAAGAAAAAGTGGTTTTAAAAAAAGCATCGTGCGTATTCAACGATTTACTCTTTTTCTTCTTGGTTTTCCCTTGTTTTGCCATCTAACGTTTTTAATCCTTGTATAAAGGTAAGAATTTTATCTTTTTTTTCAAAAAAAATTATGAAAAAAATTGTAAAAATCTAAGATTTAAAAAAAATCTAAAAAAAAACACACTGCTTTAAGCAAAAAAAATGTTAAAATTTTTATAAAATCAAAATTTATATTCATCTTTACCGCAGGAAACAAAATTTATACACGAGAAAACAAACATTCACCTCACTATGTTCAAATGGCAAGAAACGCCTTTGGTACGGGCGGCAGCATTTTTTATTGTAGGTATTTTAGTGGCAGACCAAGTTGAGCCAAACTGGTATTATACCCTATGGCTAATCCTTTGCATTATCGCTTTGATAGCACTCGCCAACTTCAGAATTCCATACCGTTACCGATGGTCAGCTGGAATTTTAGCAACAGCAGCAATGTTTTTGACTGGTATGACAGCCGTTCATTTGCACGATGAAACCTACCACAAAAATCATATTGGTACTTTTGTAGCGCCTAAAAAAGCATCGAATTTTGTTGGTATCGTAAGCGAATTACCCGACAAAGGCAACAACGTCAAAATCGTTGTTGAGGTACAAAGCATTAACGATAGTGCAGCGCAGGGACACCTCCTACTCTACCTCAAACCCGACGAAGTGTCTAACGATATTGGTTATGGCGACGTACTGCATTTTAAAGCTTTTGCAAACTTGATTCGCAATTCTAAAAATCCTGAAACATTTGATTTTCAGCGTTTTATGAAGTACAAAAATATTCGTTACCTTGCTTATGTAAAAAGTGAAGATGTTACAAAAATAGCCCAAAACCGTGGTCAAAAACTATGGCATTTTGCTTACAGTTGTCAAAGTATTTTGATTGGTATTTTATCACAATATTTGACCAATAATGAAGAATTTAGCGTTGCAAGCGCACTCATTTTAGGCTTTCGGAGCGATATTCCTGACGATGTTGTACAAACCTATGTCAATACTGGCGCACTTCACGTACTTTCCGTTTCGGGACTTCATGTTGGTTTGGTAAGTGTTGTGATTGGTTTTTTTATCAAAAAAATTAGAACAAGGAAAAAGTATTGGAATTGGCTCGACCCACTTTTACAAATTCTATTCATTTGGACGTTTTCTTTGCTGACGGGCGCAGCTCCTTGCGTTTTGCGGGCAGCAGTGATGTTCAGTTTTTTGATAGTCGCAAAAGCAAACTCGAAAGCAGTCAATGTCTATAACGTTTTGGGTGCTTCTATTTTAGTGCTACTTTTGTGGAATCCTTATTTTCTATACGATGTTGGTTTTCAATTGTCTTATATTGGTTTGGTTGGAATCGTTTATTTTCAACCAAAAATTTATGCAAAAGGCAATGAATATATTGCTAAATCAGAGTGGCTTTACAACTTATACACCTTCCGTTTCAACGATTTTAAGTCAAAAAATAAGTGGATTTTGGCAATCATTAAGTTTCCCGTAGCAAAGTACTTCTGGGAACTAACAAGCGTTTCTTTTGCAGCAACAATTGCTGTTACACCGCTTTCACTTTTTTATTTTCACCAATTCCCTACTTGGTTTGTACTTTCAGGAATGATTGTCGTTCCCATTTCAGCCCTTGCGTTATACATTGGCATTGCGCTTTTTATTATTCACCCTTTTAGTACTTTTTTGGCGAAAATAATTGGACAATTGCTTTTTGGAACGATATGGCTACTTAATCATAGCCTATTTTTGATTGATAAAATTCCACCAGGTGCAATCAAGCATTTGTGGATTAGTGGCATTACTACGCTTCTTATTTACCTTCTTGTTATTTTTTGGGTAAAAAAAATAAATTCAAAAGAATTCAAATGGCTGTTTTATGGCGGTTCATTTGCGCTAATTTTGACCGCTATACACCACAATTATGCAGAAATCAATCATTTGCAGCAAAAAGAAATCACAATTTACAATACGGGCTATTATACTTTGATCGATTGTATCGAAGGTAAAAAATCATATACCATCTCGACCAAAGATATTCCGCAACGTACCATCAATTTTGCAGCTTATAACTATCGTTTGAGTAAAAATATTAAACCTGACGACGTAACAATGCTGAACATTCAAGATTCCTTACAAACAGAGACTTTTTCGTATCAAAATACCTATTTGGAATTTGGTGGTAAAACACTCACGTTACTATCAACGCCTCCCATTGATACAAGTATTCGATTAGAAACAGATTATCTTTTTATTCGAGATAATCCAAAAATTGACATAGCAAAATTGAAAGGTAAAATAGATTTCAAAGAACTCATTTTTGATGCTTCTAACAAACGCTACAAAGTAGAACAATGGAAGAACTATTGCGATACCAATAAAATTCCTTATCACGACATTACCGAAAATTATTTGACGATAAAGATTAGGTAAAAAATTTTATTTTTTCAACATTTTAATATTCAAAAAAATCATAAATACCTCATAATCAATTATTTATTTTTTAAATAAAAATAATAATACTCAACAAATGAGTAATTTTGTATTTTTTAAACAAGTAAAGTTGTTGCATCTTTGTATCATCAAAGAAATCAATGACTTGTCAGTGTTTCCCAAACCAGTTCCAATTACCAATTCCAATGCGCTGGCAAGTCGTACTTTTTTGATAAAAAAAATTTGTTGTTGTTAAATTTTTAAAAAGTTGAAAGTTAGTGAAAAATAATTGCCGTATAAGCCATGAAAATTAATTTGATGATTTTAAAATTGAAAATTTTTGATAATTGTCGTAAAAAAGAAATACACACATAATAAAATATACTATTAAGAGAGACCATTCCAAAACCACCTCATTTAGTAATTTACTTCTTAATCCATCGTTCCCAAACGCTGTTAGTTAGAGATGATAAGATTACCTCACTCGCAATCGTATCAAATTAGACCGTAGTACTTAACGTAAGTGCTGCGGTTTTTTCTTTATCCGTAGCGTTGGCGTTAACGCCAACGCTACGGATAAAGCATTGTTCGGGTTAAAACCCGAACTCCAGTAAAAAAAGTAATTTTTATCATTTTTAGTAAAAAAATGATTATATTTGGCGGAATGTATATATATTGTGCCACATTCCGCCAAATATAATAATTATGAAACAAAATCTTATTGGTCGTCTCAAAGAAAAAGAGGTATTACTCAAAGCCTTGTACTCTCAAAAGCCAGAAATGGTGGCTGTTATTGGACGAAGACGTGTAGGGAAAACATTTTTAATTCAAAATATATATGCTGATAATATGGCTTTTCAAATGTCAGGCATACAAGATGCTACATTGAAAGAGCAGTTAAAAAACTTTACCTACTCTATTACAAAAACCTTTGGAACACTTGCTCCAATTGAAAAACCAACAAGTTGGCTGGACGCCTTTCAACAGCTGATAATTTGTTTGGAAGCAATCCCAAACGATAAAAAACAAGTCATTTTTTTTGACGAATTACCTTGGTTGGCTACACGTAAGTCCGACTTTCTGAAAGGTTTAAGTTTTTTCTGGAATAGTTGGGCGATACAAAATAACATTGTCGTTGTCATTTGTGGTTCATCAGCTTCGTGGATGATTCAAAAAATAGTAGAACATAAAGGTGGATTACACAATCGCTTAACCAAACGAATTCATTTATTACCTTTCAATTTATTTGAAACAAAAGCGTTTTTGAAGAGCTTAAATGTCCATTTTGATCATTATCAAATTATCGAATTATATATGGCAATGGGTGGAATACCACACTATCTAAATGAAGTGGAAGCTGGGCTTAGTGCCGCTCAAAATATTGAACAAATCTGTTTTTCACCTAATGGATTATTAAATAATGAATTTGCTCGCCTTTATCCTGCATTGTTTGAAAATGCAGACAACCATATTGCTATCATTAAAGCATTGGCTCAAAAAAGACAAGGGCTAACACGCAATGAAGTCCTAACACTTAGCAAACTCTCAGATGGTGGTGGTCTAACACGTTGCTTAGATGAATTAATTGTTTCTGGTTTTGTTTCTTCTTATTTTCCATTTGGTAAAAAGAAAAAAGAAATGCTGTACCGTTTAACAGATGAATATTCCTTATTTTATTTACAATTCATTGAAAACAAAGCCCATAAAGGAAGAAATACTTGGTTAGAACTAAGTCAAACACAAGAGTACAAAAGTTGGAGTGGTTACGCCTTTGAGAGTTTGTGCTTAAAGCACGTTGCTCAAATTAAAAAGGCTTTGGGTATCTCTGGTATTTATTCCGAAACAACAAGTTTTTATCAAAAAGGAAAGATGGGCAACGAAGGTATTCAAATTGATTTATTGATTGATAGAAAAGACAATACTATTAATATTTTTGAATTAAAATTTTACAACAACATCATGAATCTTAGTAAATCTTATGCTAATGATTTACGGGATAAAGTCAGAATTTTTAAAGAAAGTACGCTAACAAATAAACAAGTATTTCTCAATGTACTCACCACATTTGGGCTAAAACACAACGAATATAGCATTGGTTTAATTGATAAAGCAATGACAATGGATATTCTTTTCGCAGAAGATGAGTAGATGATTTCTGGAGTTCGGGTTTTAACCCGAACAAGGTTTGGTTCAGATTAGAACCTAAACTACAACGAAAAGACACCAAGTAACGTTGTTACTTGGTGTCTTTTTCTGTTTGGTTCGGGTTGAAACCCGAACTCCAGCAAAAAAGCAGACCGAACCAAGGTTCGATCTGCTTATTATAATTTGTTGAGTATATATAATTGCAATTATTAATTATTAATTAATAATTTTTAATTATTTAGAAATTACTCGATTACAACCATCTTCTTAGTAGCTGTGAAGTTTGAAGTCTTAACAGTGTAGTTGAAAACACCAGCTGATGTCATTTCAACGTTCACATTGTTAGTTCCTTTTACTGCAGTACCATTGATTGATTGAACTGTACGACCAGCCATATCAGTGATAGTCATTGTGTAATCACCAGCTACAGGAGTAGAGAATGATACAACAGTAGCACCACGGAATGGGTTTGGTTGGTTTTGAGCCAATTCAAATGTAGATGTTGCGTTGTTGAAGTTGATAGCAACGTTAGCAGAAG
The DNA here is from genome assembly GCA_043777755.1 of Saprospiraceae bacterium. Lineage (GTDB taxonomy): Bacteria > Bacteroidota > Bacteroidia > Chitinophagales > Saprospiraceae > CANHEE01. Next base: position 9,628 of record JAYWHK010000008.1, on the reverse strand, counting down.
TACCGTTCACAACAGCTTCGCCGTTGATTGCAGAACCTAAGCTGATTGCTTTGCTCAACTGAACATTGTTCTTAGCTTTGAAAGTTACAGCGAACTCAGTACCAACTTGTGCAGTTGTGATTGTACCGTTTTCTAATACTGCAGAGTTCTCATCAACTGATACAACTTCCAAAGATGCTGCATCATAGTTCATTGCGAATTGGAAACCTTCAGCTTCTTTGTTGTTCATTACAACCTTAACTTCTTGACCAGCAGCCAATGTAGCGTCAGCTACGTTGAAGTTCACAGTTGAACGACCTGCTGCCAATGTAGCATCAGCGTTACCGTTGATGTCACCAATCTTAACAGCTGTAAAGTTCACAGTTTCGTCTTTTGCGATGTTGTTGATTGTTACCAATTGTTGCATGTTAGCACCGAAGAACTTCCAAGAAGTGTTGTTAGAGAAATTAGATTGGATACCTAAGATCATCTTACGCAATTCTACTAAGTCAGCTGTTGAAATCTTACCGCTGTTATTAACGTCAGCAGCGATTTGTGCGTAGTTAGAAGCGATTGGTTGTGTACCTAAGATATGCTTGCTAATCAATACTAAGTCTAATGTAGAAACACCGTTTAATGGGTTGCTATCGTTTTCAGCAGAAACCTTAACTGTTGCACCGTTGTTTGCATAAGCAGAACCAGCGATACCAGCCAATGTTTTCATTTTGATTGCATTAGCAAAACCTGTTGCTTCGAATGCTACAGTTGCATTTGCAGCGTTACCAACTTCTGTCTTAACAGCAGCAGCAACCTTGTTACCCGCTACTGGACCAGTAACACAAGCAGCAACGTTTGGAGCTCCCATGTTGTTTTGGATTTCGATATAAGTTTCACAGTAATCAAAGTTACCAGCAGCATCACGTACCCAAAGTGCAACAGTTTGCGCACCTACACAGTTGAATGAAGCCATTGGAGCCATAACAGTTGGAGTAGCTTTGCTTGTTGTAGCTGCAATCGTTGGAACTGGTGCACCAGCACCTGGAGCAGGTGTTTGGATATAACAAGTTACAGGACCACAGTTGTCATAAGAGCCAGCGTCAAATAAACCACAGTTCACCCATACATCACCAGAAGTTGGCATCAAATCAGTTGATAAACCATGGTAACAGATTGGAGTTGGTTTTTTAACATCAGCGATTACTTTTACTACGTCAGTTGAAGCATAGTTACCACAACGGTCAGTTGCGATATAACGGATTGTATAAGTACCAAATACAGGCTCATTTGGCTTACCATCTTTGTCTAAACCACCGAACTTAATAGAAGCGGGGTAAGTAGAACCAGATGCAACGATTACGTTGCTTGCACTTACAACTTGGTAAGTTGTTGAAGTTAAACCAGTACAGTCAGAAGCAGTTGGAGCAGCGATAGTTACATCTACACGGCACTCTTTTCCGATTGGAGCAACACCTACGTTACCAGCAGTGATTGATGGTGCAACGTTGTCAGTTACTTTGATGATTTGGATATATTCCATGTAACCATCGTTGTCATGTCCGCCAGTAGCAGTGTACGCAGCTTGAGCCTCAAGCATAATTTTACTACAAGGAACGTCTGTTGCATAAACATCAGGTGTATAAATACCAGCAGAATTAGGAGCTGAACCAGTACGAGTCTCGCTAATATTGTTGTATCTAACTTTTCCACCAGTCAAAGCAGCTGTTGAGCCAGCGCTTTTATCAGCATTTAAATCTAATGCTTGACACCAGTTCAATACTTTCCATGTACGAATAATTTTGAAACAACCGTTTTCACCAGCACCTGGCAATACATTGAATACTTCATCCGTATATTCGATACCTACCAATGGACAAGTACCTGGATAAGGTGTAACAATTGGAGTTCCTGGTACAGTTCCAGAACCAATAGTAGCTACTGGATTGGTTGCATACTGATTGTTGTTTGTGTTAGCAGCAACACAAGTCAATTCAACATCTACTGGAAATTCAACGGTATAAGCTGAACGGTTCTCAGAAGTATAACGAACAATAGCAGCTGTAGTCAAACCATTCTTTGCATCCGTTGCAATCCATGTACGCGTCATTGAACCAACACCACAGTTATTAATTGTACCAGTTGCTATTGGATTGTTCAATGTAGCACCACAGTTGTCATAATAACCTGGGTTAGTTGCAGATGGATAATCAATCAAAGACTTCTCAGATAATTTGTAAGCATTCAACCAAGCTGTTGCTGATGGACCAGAACCACAACATACTGTTGTATCCTTACCAAAAGCAACTGGACCGATTTTATCTTCAACAAATACATTTACCATTGCAACGTTTGAGTTACCATTACAGTCCCAAACTCTCAAAGCAACCATTGGAGTTGCAGGAGCGCAATCAGCTTTACCAAAAGTAATCGTTTTTGCATAAGTACCTACAGTAAAGATAGCAGGAGTAGTAGCAGTCGCAGGAGTTACAGTAACGCGCGCTACTTCAAAACGATTCACATCTAAACAACAGTTGTCTAATGAACCATCATCAAAAGTTGTTGCATTTACAGTTGCTTGACACTCTTGTGTTAAAGCAACTTTTGTATTCAAATCAGCAACTACAACTGGATTGATTAAATCCTTAACAGTGATGTTTTGATTTACAGTTAATGGATTGCCACAAGCATCTTTGATAGTCCAAACTGCTACATAAGGAGCAGTTTGTACAGCCAAACCTTTGATTTGAGCCCTACCAGCAACAGAAGTGAAAGTAAAACCACCTACAGTCACACTTGAAGTCAAAGTACCATTACAGTTATCCTTAGCTGCTGGCGCTGCCAACAATTGATCAGATAAACAGCCAGATGCACTTGTGCTGATTGTGATGTCAGCAGGAGCAGCACCAACTAATGTTGGCTTTACGTTGTCTGTCAATGAAATGATTTGAACAGAACCGTTTACTACTGGCATAACACCAGGTAAAGAAGGTGCAACTACTGGCAAGACTGCACCAGTACACCAATCAACTACTACCCAAGTACGAGCGATAGTTACGCCACAAGCAGTAGCAGCAACTTTGTCCGTCCATGTTGCAGACAATTGACAAGAAGTACTTGCGTTAGAATTTGCACTTAATGAACCACTTTTGTACGCAGGGAAACCACCTACTAAACTTGGAGCGTGAGAAGCAGAACCTACAACCGCTGATGGGCTACAAGCCGCAACTGTTGTGTTTGCTGGATAAGTAATTTCAGGAACAGCTGGGAACGCAGGAACACGTTGCTTGCTGTACCATACTTTACAAGTTGATGACATACCGTTGCCATCAACTGCAGTCCAAGTACGCTCGATTACGATACCTGTTGCAGAACACAATGAACCAGAAACTACATCTGAATGAGATGTAGTAGCGATACCAGAACAGTCAGTGAAAGCCGGAGCAACATTGAATGGAGCAGCATCTAAAGATGTGCTACAAGCTACTACATAAGGAGTAGCCTGAGTACCATTACCCACAGTAACATCAGCTGGAACTACTACTTTAACAGCTGGACAAACTGGTCCTAACTTATCTTCGAACTTCACTGTACCCCAACACTTGTTGCCAGTAGCATCAGATAATTCGAAGGTGTAAGTTTTTCCAACCCATGCACTTACGTTTGCTGGTACTGGTGAACCGATAGCTGAGTTACTTGATGCCAAAACAATTGTACCATTTTTGATGGTATAATGAGTAGCAGATGTTGTACCTGCGGCAAAAGTAGCAGTGCTCAAATTGACAGCACAAGCAGCGTCAAGCGATACGTTCACATGGTTTTGGCAGTTCAACTGAGCGTTAGCTTCAGCTACACCAAAAGACATCAAAGCGGACATCGCTAAACCTTTAAGAAAGGTAAAATTCGTCTTTTTCATAAGAAAAAAAATTTGTTGTTGGTTAAATTAATAAAAAAAATTATGCAAAATGGTTAATAAATGCGAACCGTACTAAAAGCCCCTCCTAAATCCTCCCCTGATGGGAGGACTTACCAACGTAGATAAGTACGTATCGTGTTCATATAGGACTTTTAGCTTTGAACTTGTGTAAGTACAACATGAGAAGTATTAAAATTGGAAAAAATTGAGCGATTTTAACTTTTTTTAATGGCTTCTGTAAAAATGTAACAACTTAACGTATTTAATTTTAATCACGAATTTTGTCTAATTTAACAAATTTTCACTAATCGTGGTGTAAAAATTAAATCTAATTTCACTAATTATATTAAAACTAAGTTTTAATTATTAAGCGTATCAATAAGTTATTACAAAAAATGTAAGAAATAAATTTTTCAAAATTTGTGTTTTAAAATAATTGAGCGATTATTAAAAAACCTTTGTTTTGATGATAGTTGTTAAAAAATGAATGAAGGCTGACAACCTAAAACTTTTTTCAACTACTATTATTTTCCTTTATTTCCAAGTGTTTTTAGAAAAACAAGATTTGATGTTGCTCACTATCAAATTATACTTTTCTACGTTTCTGTCAGCGTCAATGTATATTAAAATATTGTGCCAACTTTATCTTGTATTAGAAAAAACTTTAATTTTTTTGGAAAATTTTTCCCTCTCTAAGGCTCCAGAAGTGTAAAACCATTCAGGAAGTAGATTTGGGCTTGATTATTTCATTAAAAACGTATAAAAATTTATTTAAAGAAATAATATGGACATCACTATATGTATTAGTATAGGTAACTTTGCGGTTGTTTGTGTTCTCACCACTGGAGAAACTAAACGTGGAATAGACGTGCGAGAAACAATTGGGAATTATTTGTTTCGTTACGATCATGGGAAAAATGTTTTTAATTAAAAATTGATAATGAATAATGAATAATTACTGTGATAGTAATTATCTAATTAATTATTATTATTAATGAACTGCTAATAATTGTTTTAATTAGTAACTGTTACTAATTTTTCATTATTAACTTTTCATTATTAATTTTTTATAAAAAAGGCTTTATGTTCACAAATATCAAATGGATTAAATCTCTTTATTTCAATTGACACCACAAAGTTAAGACTTATTTTAATGCCGTATATACCCAAAATATGGTATTTTTTAAATAATATAAAATTTAATACGTTAATTTGTTCTTTGTAAAACCTTATAAAAAGGTGATTTTTACAGTAAAAAGAGTGATTTAGGCGTAAAAACAGCTTAAATATTAGCTTTTTTTGATGGTTTTTAATTTTTTTAAATATAAAAAAATTATGGTAATTCTATCAAAAAAGTGAACAACTAACAACTAACAGTGAACAATATTGTTAGTTGTTCACTGGTTAGCTGAATACGTTACACAATATTCATTTCGTAAGCAATCTTTAATAGTGCTGCGGTATTGTTCACACAAAGCTTGCGCATTAGGTTTTTACGGTGTACACTTACAGTTTGGTCGCTGATGAAAAGCTCTTTGCCTATCTCGACATTATTTTTTGCTTTAGCGATTAGTCGGAGGATTTCAACTTCTCTTTTTGTGAGGTTGTGTTTGTTGATAAATTTATCTGTAAAACGAGCATTGACGACGGACTGTTCTTTTGGTGCGCTACGGCTCACTTCTACTTCGTCACTGACGTAAGTACCGTTGTCCAATACTTCTTCGATACCTTTAAATATAGTAGCACTGTCGGCAGTTTTTAAAATATAGCCGTTTGCACCTTCTCGCAAGACTTCCTTCGCAAGGTTAGCGTCATTGTAAGTGGTTAGAATAATTACTTTGAGGTCACGGAACTGTCCTTTTATTTCTTTGAGTACGTCTAAGCCATCTTTATCAGGCATATTCATGTCCATTAAAAGGAGTTGCGGGCGGTAGCGACGAAGTGCTTGAATGGCTTTTTCGCCACTATCTACTATAGTAACGATTTGAAGGGTTTCGCTTGCAGCATCGTTGATGATGTTGGCAAGTCCTTGTGAAAACATGGGATGATCGTCAGCAATGACAATTTTAGTGACTTTGCTGGCAGCTTGTGTAAATGATGGACTCATGGGACGGTTTTTTTCATAAAGCTCCAAAGGGGACTTTAGGATTGTTAAATTGTTATTCGGATTTCAGTGCCTTCATTCAAGTAGGATTTGACACGGATTTTTCCATTTAAAAGTTTGACACGTTCTTTGATAGATCGAAGCGATTTGGGACTATTCAGCTTGTCACTACCAATACCGTTGTCTTGCGCAATGATGGTCACTTTGTCTTCGTTATAACATAGTATAACATCTAACTGCGATGCCTCAGCGTGCTTAATGGTATTTTGAATCAACTCTTGGACAATGCGAAAAACATTGACTTGGGTGTTGTGGTCTAATTTTGAAAATATTTTTTTATCAGAAAAAACAGGATACACCAGAAGGAGTTTTGCTTCGTTGATTTCGTTGCAGTACTGGGAAAGTGCCGAAACTAAACCTAACTTTTGTAAGCAAGCAGGTGTAATGTTGTGTGCAATGCGGCGTACCTCACGGTGCGTTTCTTGCAAAATGGACTTGACTCTAAGGAATCGCTCTGTATTCTGAGCTTCTACACCATCGAATAACAAAATAGCAGCCGAAAGCATACTTCCAATGCTGTCATGTAAGTCACGTGCAATACGCTGACGTTCCGCTTCGATGTTTTCAAGTACCATTTTTGAAGGTAACGGACTTGAAATACTTTGTACTGTCTGTACTGTAGGCATAAGACCATGGGTTTCCGATTTAGCGAGTGAAAACACTTAAATAAGCGCAAAATTAAAGTCAAAATGTAAAAGATTAAATTTAAAAATCCTATACACGTCAAACTATTTTGATGTTACTCAAGAAGTCAAACCGTCAAAATCGGTTAATGTTCGGGAAAAATTTGTTGTTGTAAGTAGTTGGTAAGTCCTTAGGTCGCAAGTTGTTTTTAACAACTTAGCGTATTTTTTTAAAACACGAATTTTCTCTAATTTTACGAATTTTCACTAATCGTGATACAACGATTAAATCAAATTTCACTAATTTTATTAAAACTTTGTTTTAATTTTAAACGTGACTAAGTTCTTACGAATTTCAATAGATTAAATTACTATAAAATAGCAATTATTCCTATACCCTACTTAAATCGGTCTTTGAAAAAAATTTGGAAAAATTTTAGAATTATATGCCCGAATTTAATTCGAGTCACATCGGTTGAGGAGGACAAATAAAAGTCAAAATGTAAAAAGCTAAATTTTAAAATGTAAAAAGCAAACGTTACAAAATAAAGGAAGCAATTTATAAAATGATTTTTGGTAAAGCTGTGATTTTGGTAAAATTAAAATGGGTGATTTAAAAAGAAATTTTTAGTTAGAATACTTCTAAATTTTGACTTTTAAATTTTACATTTTGACTTTATACGGACTTGTTGAAGGTCTGAAAAATCATTGCTTTTTTAAGTGAAGTGAGCTTTGTGAGTGTTGAATTCACAATGATTGCTCATCGGATATATAATTCTGAGAGCAAAGATACAGGGCTTTTTTGAGATTCTCAAGTACTACCCTAATAATGGTAGATATTTTATTTAATAATATATGTTATTAAAATTATTTATATTTTTTAAAGTATTGATTGTTAGTGTTTTATACTTAAATTTGGAAAAATATTTTTTTTTATTTTTTTTAGTATTTATAATTATTTAATACCGCAGGAGGAGGTTGCCGAATATTAAAGGAAGCCAAGCTGGAGCTTGGCTGTACAGAAATTTTTGAATTTTATTTAAATTCTGTATCTTTGCGAAAAATCTTCATTCATGTTGTCAGCTTTTTTTATTCGTTTGGGTATTGGTATTTTTTCAGCGATTCCTTTTTCATTAATGTACGTGCTTTCTGATTTTTTATATTTTATGATGAAAAATGTTGTAAAGTATAGAAAAAAAGTGATTTGGAACAACCTGAAAAATAGTTTTCCTGATAAAAGTGATTTGGAATTAACTCAAATAATGAATGATGCTTACAAAAATCTTTGCGATGTGACACTCGAAGGTTTTAAGGGATTGAGCATGAGTGCCGTGGAATTGAAACGTCGTTATAAGGTTATAAATCCAGCACTTGCTTTACAAGATTTTGAGCGTGGAAAAAGTGTGATTTTGACAGGAAGTCATTTTACCAATTGGGAATGGGGCGTTATTGGTTGGAGTTTATGGTTTGAGCATCAGGTCGTTGGTATTTATAAACCGTTGAGTAACAAAGAGGTAGAAGCTGTTTTGAATGAAAAAAGGGCAGCTTTTGGAATGTCTTTGGCTGCGCCTTCTGAAACTCGTGCGGCTTTGGAACGCCATAAAATAGAACCTTGTATGTATGTTTTGATGGGTGATCAGTCCCCGAGCAATTTAAAATCAGCGCATTGGTTGTCGTTTCTGAATCAAGAAACAGCTTGGCTTCATGGCGTTGGCTCAATTGCAAACAATTATGATTTTCCGATTTATTACCTTGATACACAGCGTGTTGCACGTGGCTTTTATGAAAGTACGCTAACGTTGCTTTGCCCGAATCCTAAGGATTTTTCTCCAGAAGAAATTTCTACCTTATATGCTGCAAAAGTCGAGGCAATTATTCTGAAAAAACCTGGCGATTGGTTGTGGTCGCATAAGCGTTGGAAACATAAAAAAATGTTGGATTGCTAAATTATTGCTAAGTGAAACGAAAAAATAAGCAGCACAAGTTTTACTTTTTAAATTAAACACATAGTCACATAAGAAACATAGCCGATATAATTGGCTAAACGTAAGGAGTTCACATAGTTTGAAGTAATATTTTTTATTTCACAAAAAATATTACTTCTATATTTTACGACTTTTTTTCATTAAAAAAATATTTATTCGTTTTGAGTACAAAAAATAAATTACAAAAATTTGCCGAATTGTTGAGTTATCCACACGTTTTTGAGAATTTCAGTTATGAAAATCCTCAATTGCATGGTCAAGACGGCGAAAAAGTGAACTTGACAGGTCACTGGAATGAACTTCATTTTAAAAATAACAATCCGCTTATTTTAGAATTGGCGTGTGGACGAGGTGAATATACGGTCGCTTTGGCGGAGCGTTTTGCTGACAAAAATTTTATTGGCATTGACATCAAAGGCGCAAGAATTTGGAAAGGAGCTACGATTGCACTCGAAAAGGGTTTGACAAATGCTACTTTTGTGCGTACTCGTATTGAGATTGTAACACCTTTTTTTGCAGAAAATGAAGTTGATGAGATTTGGATTACGTTTCCTGACCCATTTTTGAGAGATAGCAAAAGCAATCGTCGTTTGACATCGCCGATGTTTTTGGATATTTATAGAAAATTTTTAAAAAAAGGTGGTTTGGTACATTTGAAAACAGATTCACCTGATTTGTATGCTTTTACAATGGAAACATTGGCAGCCGACGAGCGTTGTTCGGTGCTTTATGCCAACGAAGATTTGTACAAAAGCCCATTGGAATACTCAGAATTGGAGATTCAAACGTATTATGAGGTGAAGAATATTTCGGGAAGTGGTGTTTCAAAATATATTCGTTTTACGATTTCTTAAGTCCTCCCTAAATCCCAATGTCATTAAGCTAAGGACGGTACAAATTAGTTTCTTTTGTAGTTGTTTTGAGTAAAAAGGTTTCTTCTTTTATTGATACTTTTCTTTCGTTTGTA
>JAYWHK010000007.1:0-15231 GCA_043777755.1 Saprospiraceae bacterium | reverse complement strand
ACTTAAACGATGCCATTGCGCACCTTCGAGGAATTACGACGGCTGGCGATGTCGTTTTGTACGAAAATGATTTGCCAGATACGTATAATGAATAGTTGTATGAAAATTAAACAAAAAGTTGATAAAATTACGCAATAGTAAGTTTTATTTTTACCTTTGCAAAAAATCACTAAAATATGGCAAAGAATTCAGAAAATACATTGATCGATTTTATCTCAGGTTTAGAAATAAAAGCAACACCCGAAGAAGTTGATGCTGTTCAAGTGTTTGCAAAGCAATTAGTGGAGGACTACGGTTACCCCAAAGAGAATATACAAACTCATCCGCAGTTTCGTGTAAAAGTACGTCCTTCTGATAATAAAAAAGAATATCCTGTTGATATTGCTGTTTTTAATAATGATAAAAAATTAGAAAATGATGTTTTTATAGTCGTAGAATGTAAAAAGAAAAATAGTAAGGACGGAAGGACACAACTTGAAAATTATTTAACGCTTTCAAATGCTTATCTAGGTGTTTGGTTTAATGGAGAAGAGCGAATTTTTATAAGAAAATTTGTTAAACCCAATGGGCAAATTGTTTTTACACCAATTCCCAATATTCCAGTCTTTGGACAGCGTATTGAAGATATTGGAAAATTTACACGCCAAGATTTAAAAGCAACACATAACTTAAAAGCAATTTTTAAGTCTATTCGTAATTATTTAGCGGCAAATACTGTTGGAGCAACAAGAGATGAAGTCTTGGCACAACAACTCATTAACTTGATTTTCTGTAAGTTATACGATGAAAAATATACTGCACCTGACCAAATTGTAAAATTTCGAGCGGGTGTAGATGAAAAACCCAAAGACGTTGAAACCCGAATTTTAGATTTATTTAAAGAGGTAAAAACTAACGTTCCAGAGGTTATTGATGATGAAGATAGAATTAGTTTAGATACTAATTCTATTGTCTATGTTGTTGGAGAATTACAAAACTACTCCTTAATGAATAGCGAGCGAGATGTAGTTGCAGATGCATTTGAAACATTTATAGGACACGCTTTAAAAGGTGGACAAGGACAATTTTTTACACCTCGCAATGTCGTGAAAATGGTTGTTGATATGCTTAATCCGCAAGAAACAGATAAAATTATTGATCCTGCTTGTGGTAGTGGCGGTTTTTTGATAGACGCTTTAAAAGCAGTTTGGGATAAAGCAGATGCAAAATATAAGAAATTAGGCTGGAAAGAAAAAGATATAGAAAAAAGAAAAATTGAAATAGCAACCAAAAACCTTAGGGGTATTGATAAAGATTACTTTTTGAGTAAAGTGGCAAAAGCCTATATGAACCTTGTTGGTGACGGAACAACAGGTATTTTTTGTGAAGATAGTTTGGAATTGCCTAGTAATTGGAAAATAGAAACACAGCAAAAAATTGAATTAGGAACTTACGATATTTTATTGACAAATCCACCTTTTGGCGCAAAAATACCAGTTGTTGGTGAAGAAAAATTAAGGCAATATAATTTTGGCTACAAATGGAAATTTAATGATAAAACAAATAGTTGGGAAAAAACCAATCAGCTCAAAGAAAGGGAAGAACCACAAGTATTATTTATAGAACGTTGTTTGGATTTATTAAAAGACGGAGGCAAGATGGCAATGGTTTTGCCAAATGGTATTCTTGGCAACGAACAAGAAGAATATTTAAGAGATTATATATTGAAAAGAGGAAATTTATTTGCTATTGTAGATTTACCTTTTGAAACATTTAGCCCAAATGTGACGATAAAAACAAGTGTTTTGTTCATACAAAAAGGAAAAAATATTGCTAATGAAGATTTATTCATATCATTCAATCAATATTGTGGGCATGATAAAAAAGGACGTGCAACACACAAAGATGATATTCCAAATGTAGCCTTGATGTTTAACAATAAGCAACATGACGAGAATAATTTTTTTATTAACCATCAATTTTTAGAGAAAAGTTTTATTGCAAAACGATATTTGCAAATATATGTGAATAATTTGGCTGAAATGGCAAAAAGCCGCTATCCTATTGTTGATCTTGGAAGTATTTTAAAGACGGTTCATAATGGTGCAAATATTGAAGGCTCATCTATCTACGTTGAAAAGAAACAAGGTATTCCGTATATTTTGGTGAAAAGTATTACAAAAGAAGGGATTGATTTTGAAAATTTAAAATATATTAATTATGACTTGGTAACTAACCGAGATGTAATCAAAAATACAGTTTCCGAAGCAACTATCGTAATGACAAGAGCTGGAAATGCAGGCGTTTGTTCTAATATTCCACCTGATTTAGTAGGGGCAGTTGCATCAGGCTTTTTAATTAATATCCATGTTGATTTAGGTAGCGTAAATCAATATTATTTAGTTGCATTTTTAAATTCAGCATTTGGACAATTACAATTAGAACGTATTGCCAGTGGTTCAATATTACAAAGTATTCGTTCTTCTGATTTGAAAAAAATTAAAGTTATTTTACCACCATTAGAAGTACAAAACCTAATTGGAGATAAAATGAAAAAATCAGTTTATGCCAAAACATCTGTAAGAGCAAATTTAGAAGCCGCTGATATTGATATTAAAAATCTTATATAGAATTGATTTGTAGTAAGTAATTGCATTGAAAAAAATCCAGTACATTTTCACGTACTGGATTTTTTATTATCTTCTGATAACTACCTCGGAACTTCAATCCCTTTAATAATCCGTTCGATAACATCTTTGGTGGTGTAGCCTTCCATTTCATGCTCGGCTGTCAGTACAACACGATGATTCAGAACGGGATAAGATACAAAACGAACATCGTCAGGCGTTACAAAGTCTCGACCTGACATGGCTGCCATTGCTTTTGCTGTTTTCATCAATGCCAACGATGCACGAGGTGATGCGCCCAAAAACAAATCTGCATTGGTTCTGGTTTGATAAACGATATTGGCGATGTAATCCAAAATCTCATCTTTTATAAATACCTGTTCGATGATTTTTCGACATTCTTTCAAATCGCTTGCACTTAAAACAGGATTGACTTCTTCTTTGATTTTTCCTTCAAAATCATCTTTAAAACGGTATAAAATCGCTTTTTCATCTTCCAAACTTGGATATTCCATGTTTATTTTGAATAAAAAACGGTCTAATTGCGCTTCTGGCAAACGATAAGTTCCTTCTTGTTCCACTGGATTTTGAGTCGCAATCACAAAAAACGGGAAATTCATCGTGTAAGTAATTCCATCAACCGTTACTTGTTGCTCTTCCATGACCTCAAAAAGCGCAGATTGTGTCTTTGCTGGCGCACGGTTAATCTCATCAATCAAAACAATATTTGAGAAAATGGGCCCTTTTTTGAAGTTGAAATCAGCATTTTTCATATTGAAAATACTTGTTCCGACGACATCAGAAGGCATCATATCTGGCGTGAATTGAATACGAGAAAACGCAACACTCATGCTTTTTGCCATGAGTTTGGCAAGCAAAGTTTTGGCAATTCCTGGCACACCTTCCAATAGAACGTGTCCTCCCGAAAGAATACCTGCGGTCAGTAAATCAATGGCTTCATCTTGTCCAACAATAACTTTTTGAAGCTCCTTTTTAATGTTTTCAGAATGAGTTTGAACTTGCATAAAATTGATTTTTTTATAAAACTTAGCGTATTTTTCAACACTAATTTTCTCTAATTTTACGAATTTTCACTAATCGTGATGCAACGATTAAATCAAATTTCACTAATTTTATTAAAACTTTGTTTTAATTTTGACTTTTTCTTACTATTCTGTTTCGTTTGTATCATCTTCCGCTTTTCCCATTTGTTCGTCAGCATACAAACGCTCAAAAAGTTCATCTACTTTGTACATTTCATCAAGGGTTTCGTCAATGAAAAACGAAAATTCTGGAATCCGACGCATCTGAGCTTTCAAGCGATTGCCCATGACTAATTTTACACGTTGGTAATTTTTACGCAATTCCAAAATGGGTTCTTGCTTTTCTTCTGTATTAAAAATACTCAAATATACCTTTGCCATCATAAAATCAGGTGTCATTTTGACTTCCGTCACTGTCACCAATACTTTACTACCATATATATAACGACCTTCTTCTTGTAAAAACAAGCTAAAGTGTCGCTTGACCATTTCGTTGAGTTGTTTATTTCTTTTAGATTCCATTACTACAATACTTATTGATTAAAAAGTTTGCAAAGGTACATTTTTTTATCGTCAAAACAAAAAACAATTGTGAATTTGCTTTTGTTATGTGTTCACAAAAATTGTAACTTTGCCAAAAATCTCACGCAGAGGCGCAGAGAACGCAGCGTAATGATAGTTTTTCCTTTTGTAAAAATTATTGGACTCTACGGAAATCGCCCTTGTAATCATCAAATTACCAAATCATAAAATCATTTATAATTTATGCCACATCAATCTGACGTACTGATTTTAGGTTCTGGAATTGCAGGACTTTCCACTGCCATCAAAATAGCCAAAAAACGACCTGATTTGACCATTTCTGTTTTGACAAAAACCGTCGAAGGCGAAAGCAACACCCGTTATGCACAAGGTGGTGTCGCTGCTGTTTGGGATTTTGACAAGGATTCTTATCAAAAACACATCGAAGATACGCTTGATGCTGGCGATGGCGTTTGCGATAAAGAAGTGGTGGAGATTGTTGTCAAAGAAGGACCGGGCAGAGTGCAAGAACTCATCGAATGGGGCGCACGTTTTGACAAAGAAAAAGACAGCAAGGACTACGATTTGGCACGTGAAGGCGGTCATTCAGAGCGTCGAATTTTGCATTACAAAGATTTGACGGGTTGGGAAATGCAGCGGACACTTATCGAAGAAGCGGCACGCTACCCGAATATTAACGTTTATGAACATTTCTTTGCAGTCGATATTATCACTCAGCACCACTTGGGCTACAACATTACCCGAGTAACGCCCAATATTGAGTGTTATGGTTGTTACGCTTTAAACAAAGAAAGTAAAAAAATAGAAACTTTACTCGCTCGTATGACCGTGGTTTGTACAGGCGGTATTGGGCAAGTCTATAAAGCGACGACCAATCCTGTTATCGCCTCAGGTGATGGCATTGCGATGGTTTATCGGGCAAAAGGTAGGGTAGAGAGCATGGAATTTGTCCAATTTCACCCAACATCTTTGTACAATCCTGCGGGCGAAAACCCTTCTTTTTTGGTGTCGGAAGCGGTTCGTGGCTTTGGAGGAATTTTGAAAACAAGCGATGGTGTGGAGTTTATGGAAAAATACGACCCTCGAAAATCCCTTGCGCCTCGTGATATTGTTGCCCGTGCGATAGACAACGAAATGAAAATGCGTGGAGAGGAATTTGTCTATTTGGATTGTCGTCACATCGAAAAAGAAGCGTTTTATGCTCATTTTCCTACGATTTATGACAAATGTGTCAGTATTGGCATTGATCCAATGACAGCGATGATTCCTGTTGTGCCAGCGTGTCATTATATGTGTGGAGGTATCAAAGCAGATACAATTGGACGGAGTTCCATCAATCGTTTGTACGCTTGTGGCGAATGTTCGAGTACGGGTCTGCATGGAGCGAATCGTTTGGCATCAAATTCATTGCTTGAAGCGATGGTTTTTGCACACCGCATCGCTGACGATATTTTAGAAAACATTGATACGATTGAATTTAAAGAAAAAATCCCTTCTTGGAATGCTGAGGGCACTACCGAACCCAAAGAAATGGTTTTGATAACGCAAAGTTTGAAAGAATTAAAAGAAGTAATGAGTAGTTATGTGGGAATTGTTCGTTCTGATGTTCGTTTGAAAAGAGCCTTAGACCGTCTTTATTTATTGTTTCGAGAAACCGAAGATTTGTACAATCAGGCTGTTTTGTCACCTCAATTGTGTGAATTGCGAAACCTCATTACCATTGCTTATCTGATAAGTCGTTCTGCCAATATGCGCCACGAAAGCCGTGGTTTGCATTTTACAACGGATTATCCAGATGAATTGCCATTTGTGGATCAGACGATTTTGTAGGCGTTAGAATATCCGTAGCGTTGGCGTTAACGCCAACGCTACGGGATATTCTAAATCATTTTTGTAAAATTAAAAAAATGATTACCTTTGCTGTTCAACCACATTTTTTTATGACAATTTACCCTTTTCAAGCCATTCTGCCCAATTTGGAGCGCATTGCCATTACAGAAAAATTCTTTGACGATGTTCGGGAGAATTATCCTGATTTTTTGGCAAAAGATTTTTTTTACAACGATGAATCACCCGCCATTTTTATTTATGAAATAAAAAATACCTTAGGTGTTTTTCATGGTGTTATTGCTTCCTTAGATGTTCGTGATTATGACAAAGGCAAAATCAAAAAACACGAAAAAACGATTTTTGCAAAAGAAAAACAGCAAATGGATTTGCTCTTGGAACGTAGTGCGATGGTCAAACCTGTGCTATTGACTTACCCAAAATCTGATGATTTGAGTCGTTTTATTTATACGTATATGGCTGATAATCAGCATTTTTTGAAAATTAGTATTGATGAAAGCCAACATCAACATCGTTTTTGGAAAGTAAGTGACACGACGCAAATCGCTACGTTGCAAACGCTTTTTTCTGAAAAAATAGCAATGACTTATGTGGCAGACGGACACCATCGTTTGGCATCGAATGTTTTGTTGTACCATACCATGAAAGAAGAAAAAGGTACAGAAGAATACCACCAAATGCTTTGTGCTTTTTTTGCTTCCGACGAGCTGCGCATCGAAGCGTTCAACCGAGTTGTGGCAAATGCGCCTTATGATTTTTTAGAAAAAATAAATACAATCGCTACAAAATCAAGCACATCACAAGCAATTCCCAAGGCAAAACATGAATTTTCTTTTTTTTATAAAAAAGAATGGCACAGCTATGTTTGGAATGATGTTGTTTTAGCTGATTTTCAACAAAAAAAGAAAGTTGTTTTAGATGTTGATATTCTAAATGAAAAGGTTTTACATGATATTTTTGATATTCAAGATGTCCGAAAAGATGCTCGAATCAGTTATGTAGAAGGCATTAAAGGAAAAAATGCACTCGAAAAAGTGTGTAATAATAATACTGATTCAATTGCTTTTTCACTTTTTCCAGTTTGTATCGAAGATTTAATTCAAGTATCTGACAATGAGGATATTATGCCGCCAAAATCCACTTGGTTTGAGCCAAGAATGAAAAATGGAATGTTGGTGCAGGGAATTTAAACTTTTTTACCAAAAAATTTGCTACTTTCACCAAAAAAAGTGTACCTTTGCACGCCTTTTCAGGGAAGGTGTTCTGAGCAATCAGGGCGAACAATTATTTTAAACAATTAGACTATTTGTTTTTACAATGGCTAACGTAATCATCAACGGGACTGTACGTGCAGACCTTGGCAAAAAAGCGGCAAAAGCTGCTCGTCATGCCGAAGAGGTTCCAGTAGTAATGTACGGCTCAAACGAAGTACATCACTTTACTGCAAAAGTGTCAGATTTTAAGACACTTATTTATACACCAGATTTCAAAATCGCAGAAGTGAATTTGGGCGGTCAGACCTACCAATGTATTTTGAAAGACAAGCAATTTCACCCAATCTCAGAAGCATTGCTTCACGTAGATTTGTTGAGATTAGTACCAAATCACCCATTAAAGTTGAGTATTCCTTTGCGTTTTAAGGGTTCTTCACCAGGTGTTAAGGTCGGTGGTAAATTTATGCAACAAGTTCGTACCATCAAAATTAAAACCACTCCAGAAAAATTAATTGACCATTTGTTGATTGATATTTCTCACTTGGAGTTGGGTCATTCTGTTCGTGTTCGTGACATCGAAGTGAACGAAGGTATCGAAATCATGGTTCCTCCAGGAACACCAGTAGCTACAGTTGAAGTACCTCGTGCATTGCGTGGTAAGACTCCTCAGGCTTAATCTGGAACAGTCAAAATATAAAAAAGCTGTAAGTGCGAAAGTGCTTACAGCTTTTTTTTGCCCCAGCGTTAGATTCCGTAGCGTTGGCAGTAATGCCAACGCTACGGAATCTAACGCTGGGATTCTCCTTAGCGTTGGCATTAATGCCAACGCTAAGGAGAATCCAACGCTACAGAACAATCTCTGACCATTTCTTTTTTTTCTTTAAAAAATATTCAATCAAAAGACTTTTTTTCAAAATAGCATTTTTATTTTCAGGTGCAATGCGTTGATTTTCAATAAGTTGATTGTATTTTTTTCTTTTTTCAATGGTTTTTAAAAAGTCGCCATAGACAGCAAAATGCGCTTTGAGAATGGTCGGAATAAAACGAAATTCACCTTTCAAAAGGTACATTCCAGCCGCTACGCCATCTAACACAAGACGCAATGGAATAAACCAAAGCAACTTTCCAACAGGCATATTTTTTAAATAAGTAAAAAGAGAATTTCTAAAATTCAAGTAAGATTTGAATGTAGATAAGTAATCAAGTGTACCTCCACCAACGTGATAAACCACGCTTTGAGGTGCAACTTTGATTTTGAAACCAGCTCTTTTCAATCGCCAACACAAGTCAATTTCTTCCATGTGCGCAAAATAATCGCCATCAAAACCACCCAAACCATGGAAAAGTTTTGCTCTGATGCACAATGCAGCACCGCTTGCCCAAAAAATTTCTTCTTCTGAATCATATTGTCCAGTATCTGTTTCGGTATCGTAAAAAATCCGACCACGACAAAAAGGATAGCCCAATGAATCTATCCAACCACCTGCTGCACCAGCGTGTTCAAATTTTGTTTTGTCCTTATAAGACAAGATTTTTGGTTGGCAAGCGGCTACTGTTTCGTCGTTGTTTAAGGCAGCAATTAGGGGCGTTATCCAATTCTCACTTACTTCAATATCGGAATTTAACAATATGTAATAGTCTGTGCAATAGTCTTTTAACGCTTGATTGTAGCCTTCGGCGAAACCATAATTTTTATCCAAAACAATAGTTTCGATTTGCGAACCAAAACTGCGAAGGTAAGCCAAGCTATCGTCGGTTGAGCCATTGTCAGCCACAACGATTTCTGCTCCTGCGCTGTTGGCAATCACATTTGGAAGAAACGTTTCGAGGTGTTTTCGTCCATTGTAGTTGAGTATGACAATTCCTGTTTTCATTGTGGCGGATTGAGTAAATATTGCGCTCGGATTCTATCCCTTCCGAGTGCCATTTGCAAGGCTTCGAGTCCATCGAATTTTTTGTCGTTGCGGATAAAATCCACAAATTCTATCCACAAATATTGCTCGTAAATGTCATCGTCAAACTCAAAAAGATTGACTTCGATGCTTACTTTTTCATCGTCTTTGAGTGTCGGACGGTTGCCGATGTACAACATTCCACCATATTTTTTTTCACCTAAAAAAGCCCAAACGGCATAAATTCCAAACGGTGGAATCAATTTGTCTTTGTCCGAAATTTCAATATTTGCTGTTGGAAAACCAATGGTTCGACCAACTTTTTTTCCTTTGACGACTTTTCCGTGGAGAACAAAATGATGTCCTAACAGTTGATTGGCATTGAGTATTTCTTTGTTGTCCAATGCTTTACGTATTTTAGTAGAACTTATACCAATATCTTCTATGGTTTGTTTTGCAATTTCGACGACTTTGTAATGCTGTTCTTTTTCAAATTTTTTCAAAAAAGAAATATCGCCAATACGGTTTTTGCCAAAACGGTGGTCATAGCCAATTACAATGTAAGCGGGTTTGAAATATTTTACTAAAAAATCATTCAAATATTCGTCAGGTGATTGTTGCGAAAATTCATCCGAAAAAGGTACAATCACCAAATGTTGAACGCCATATTTTTCCAACAAATCGGCTTTTTCGGTGATGGTTGTGATGAGTTTGAGGTCG
This sequence comes from Saprospiraceae bacterium, assembly GCA_043777755.1. Taxonomy (GTDB): domain Bacteria; phylum Bacteroidota; class Bacteroidia; order Chitinophagales; family Saprospiraceae; genus CANHEE01. The sequence goes on along the minus strand of JAYWHK010000007.1, from coordinate 5,365 downwards.
TCATTTTTTCCTTTTAACACAAACCTCGGGTGCGGATGAAAAGTGACCACAACGGATTCGCCTTTTACTTCGTCGGCAAGTGATTTGACCTGCGACAATATCTTTTTATGTCCATTATGCACACCGTCAAATGAGCCAATGGTAATCACAGTATTCTGAAAATCAGGGAGTTCTGAAAGAGAATGGTATATCTGCATAGTAATATAGTCAATTAAGTCGTAAGTCAATAGGTCACGCAAAGCGTGATGGCGCAAAATGCGATCATCGTAAGCCAATAAGCCACGCAAAGCGTGATGTCATCAAGCTAAGGGTTTTAAAAATGTGTTGCTCCGCAAAAGATTAGAACAGTACTTTCTGATGCCCTCACCCTATTCCCAAGGAATCCCTTTGGGAACGGGAATGACTCCTAAATGTATTGTTTTACTTGTTTTTTAGCAATAAAAACAATTGTTTTATTGCATAAAATTAGAAAAATTTACTTTTTTTGTCTGAGTTCCCTTTAGGGCAAGGGCATCAGAAAGTAAATTTAGGTTGTTGAGCAAAGCATTTAAAATCAAATTCCTTAGCTTAATGACATTGACGCAAAGCGTGATGGCGCAAATTATTAGTCTTTTAACTTGTTGATTTTCAATAAATTGCAACTTTTCTAAAAATTCGATTGTTTGAATCGAATCAAATTATTAAAGCAAAAAACTATTTTTATGCCGCAAAGGTACATCTTTTTTTAATTTTGTAGAAAAAAACTATCTTTGCATCGTTAAAATTGTTTTCGGATAAAACACTTTTTGGGTATAAACGTTTTAAAATAGTTGTAAGTCGGTAACTCAGAAGTCGATAGTCTTTTGATTTACAGGTTCACAATAGTTTATAATATTTTAGAATGTTTATTGTTTGAGTTGAAATTTCTATAAAAAAAATTTTTATGAAAAAAATATTTTATTTCTTATTGCCTTTTTATTTGTTGCTTACGGCAAGCAACTGTACTGACCCTGTTGAGCCAACAATAGAACCTACAAACCAAGGAACGCTAAAAGTTCGTTTTTTACCCATGTACGATGGCAAGCCTTTGGCGATGGATCAGGCTGTCAGCCTTGCTGGAAATTGGCAAATCAAATTCCAACGCTTGTCTTTTTTCTGCGAAATATTGAACGGAAGTACACCAATCGGCACAACGCAATTGGTTGATTTTTCTACAATATACGATGAAAATGTGGCAAAAAATGGCGTTACGGCTACTTTTAGCCTTCCCGAAGGCACTTATCCATCAACCAATTTGGGAATTGGTGTAGGGAGTCCAAACAATGCAAAAAAGCCAGTCGATTTTGAAAAAGGGAATCCGTTGTCGCTTTCTGATGCCTATTGGGATTCTTGGACAAGTTATATTTTTACAAAAACAGAAGGTAAAGTGGATAAAGATAAAAATGGAAAGTTCGACTATGCTTTTAGTTACCACACGGGTACAGACGAAATGTTTAGACGTATTGGCATCAATAAAAACATTGCGATTGTCACTGGACAAAACGTTGATATGACGGTTGAGATTGATTTCAAAAAAGTCCTCGATGGAAAATCTGGAACAATTGATCCTTTCAAAGACCAAAATGCACACAGTCTTAGCAATAAAGCAGTAGCTTTGAAAATTATGGACAATTATCCTAATTCATTGACTGTTAAATAAGTAGTCGCAAGTCAATAAGTCATAAGTCTTTTAACTCATTGATTTACAATATTTTATAGTATTTTAGAATGTCAATTATTTCAGTCGAAGTACTTAATTAGATTAATATTTCTGTTTATTAAAAAAGCCAATAAATTTTTTATAATGAAAAATTTATTGGCTTTTCTTTGTTCTATATTGTTGTTTTTATTGATTTTATAAAATTATTATTGTACTTTTGTATAGTATTTTTTTATATTTATTAATCTAAAAAACAATTTCAACATGAAAAAACTTTTCTTATTCCTTTTCTTATGCTTTTCAAGCATCGCCTTTGGGCAGATTGATATGAAATGGGAGGCATTACTTGCTCAAAATGGTAGCAATTCATTTCCTTTACATCAGACATCGCAGGGCTATTTAATAACTTTGATACCATCTTCTAACGAGATATTGATTTCAAAAGACAACGCAAAAACTTGGCAGACCATATCATTTCTAAATGTATTGCCAAAATACTATTATCGCTCAAAATTTAGAACCGACGAATTTGGAGATACTTATTTTTTTGATGAAAGTAATATCTATAAGTTAGATATACCAACTAATAGCTTTAAGGTTTTTTTTAACCCAAAATTAAGTATTGACGACGTGAATTTTGCTCATGGAAAAATCTATGTAGGAGGTTTTAATAATTTGAATATCTATAATTTTAGTGATTTAAAACAAATCTTTACAAAAACTTGGTTGACGAATTCTGTTCATTTTATAATGGGAAAAAACAATAAAAACTACGTTGTTACTTCTTTGGGAGCTACGGATTATTGGAATTCTTTTGCTGATAATGGCTCTGCTTTTATCGAATACGGGGAGAAATCTGGATTAGATTATGACAATATATTTCTGCTGACTTCGGGGCGACTAATTACTCGACATTATGATGGCTTACTTATTTCTGATGACAAAGGTGTTTCATGGACGATACCTGTATTGAACAAAAATATAGACCAAATATGGGTTAATAGTAAGAATGAAATAGTCATTGCCGATTATGAAAATGCGTTAAGCATTTCCAATGATGAGGGAAAAACTTGGGCTAAAATTCCTCTACCCAATAAAGAATATTCAAGTAATTTTATTTTTATGAACAATAAAGAAAGCGAAATTGTATTGATGCCTTCAAATTGTAATGTCAATAAAATTTACTTTACAACGGACAAAGGAAAATCGTGGAAAAGTGAAACCTCGCTACTTGATAAACCCATATCAAGGGGAATTGCAATTATAGGACAAAACGATGTCTTGACAAGAAATTGCGTCTATTTTGATGCGATAAAGAGAAGTACAATGCCTTCTTGGGAGTACATAGGAATAAAGGATTCTATTCCTTTCAATGATTTTTGTATTTTTCCATCAGGTAAATGTATGGCATATTCACCAATAGATAACAATTATTATACGACAACAAACAGTGGTAAATCATGGTCTTTATTTACTAATCCTAACATCAATCCTCTTAAAACTGAAAATAGACTTCATTATACTCAAAAAGGAGAATTATTATATATTGATTCTGATAAATATTTTATCTCGAAAGATGAAGGGATTAGCTGGAAAGGAATAAATGCCCCTGGCATTTATTCCTCTAATATCTACAAGATTGGCAAAGCTTTGGTGTTTGATGGTAATATTTTTTTTGAAGGTCTTTATAATTGGTCGAAAATAAATTACTATAATGCTTCAGAAAAAAAATTAGAGTCATTGAGTTCAATTAATAATAATTCAGTGAACAGTATTACTTTTCCTATTCATTTGGGATATAATAGAATTTGTTGTTTAACAACCACTAATGCTAACCATATAAGTCTTAATATTTCTGATGACTTTGGCAAAACGTTTACTGTCAAGCCGCTTTCTACAAGCATTAGTAGTAATTTTATTGATTTTATTATTGATGCGAATAGCAATCTAATTTTAATAACTTCTGATGGCATTTATATGAGTTATGACGAAGGCGATTCTTGGAAATCCATGAAAGGTAATTTGCCTCAAGATATTCAATACAGTGCTATTGCTATTAGTCCTGACCAATATCTTTATGTAGGGACGACTGGCGGGCCGATTTATAAAAGTAAAACGCCCTTGTCAAAGACCAATAAAGTGCAAGGGGCTGTTTTTGGCGACCTAAATAACAATTGTATAAAAGATGCTAATGAGCCTTATTTAAAAAATATTAAGGTAGAATTAGATGCAAGTAACACTTCTACAAGAGTAACAGACGATAAAGGTTTTTTTAATTTTAATGTTTTTGATGGTACTTATCAATTAAGCACACAAGCAAATGAAAATACTTTTTCGCCTTGCGCTGCTGCCTATACTGCTCAGGTAAGTGCTGCAAAAGATTCTTTTTACATTGATATTCCCCTGAAAATCAAAAAATACTGTGCTGATTTATCTGTTAGTTTGGGTTCTACGCTTCCACTAAGACGCTGTTTTTCAAACACTTACTATGGAAAAGTTTGTAATGATGGCAGCAAAGAAGCGAAAAACACCAAAATCACGATTCAATTGGACAGCCTTTTTGATTTTGAATCGGCAAGTTTACCCGTAGTATCGTTGGTGAATCAAACACTGATTTTAGATGCTGGAACAGTGGATTATGGCGATTGCCAAAATTTTAGCATCAAGTTCAAGGTGTCTTGCAAATCGGCTTTGGGGCAAGAACATTGTATCTCCTTGGCAGTCAGTTCGCCTGATGCCTGTGGCAATGAACAGCCTGGTGCGCAAGCCAAACCGTATTTGGAATGTAAGAAAAATGTAGGTTCGTATGACCCAAATGACAAAACCGCTTTTGTAGATGGTTGCCAAAGCACAACGCAAGTCAAGGCTGGACAAAAAATAGAGTACTTGGTTCGTTTTCAAAATACAGGAACAGATACAGCGTTCAACATTGTCGTAAAAGACCCAATCCATAAGAATCTTGATGTTTCGAGCATCGTGATGGGCGCAAGTTCGCACACTTACACTTGGGAAGTTCGTGAAAATGTTTTGTCTGTTACGTTCAAAAATATCATGTTGCCAGACAGCAATGTCAATGAAAAAACATCGCATGGATTTTTCAAATTTTTGATTCAACCAAAATCCAATGTTACAGTCAAAGATTTAGTGACCAATACCGCAGCAATTTATTTTGATTTCAATGAACCAATTTTTACAAATGAGGCGACTTTGAATAAAAAAACAATCAAAACAAATGAAATTCAAAGGGGAGTTGATTTTTTACTTTATCCAAATCCTGCAACGGAACAAATCACACTGGAATTACCCGAACAATTGGAAGGTGAAAGCAATGCGTTGTTGTACAGTGTTGATGGACGTTTATTAACGAAAAAAACAAATGTTCAAAATACTTCTATTTTTGATGTTCGCAATTTGCCAAAAGGTATTTATTTTATTCATGTCAAAAATAAAACACAGTTTGGTGTGAAAAAATTTGTGAAAGAGTAAAACAAAAAAGCCTCTACTTTACTACGAAGTGGAGGCTTTTTTAACATATTTAATGAGTCATTGAGAGTGTACGTTACACGAAGATTAACGCTTCATGCGTTTGTAAATACTGAACCACAAAAACAAACCAATTCCACTGATTCCCAATAGCGTCATTAACCAATTAAAAGAAAAAAAACTTTCTTTTTCACTTGTTTTGAT
>JAYWHK010000006.1:0-15350 GCA_043777755.1 Saprospiraceae bacterium | reverse complement strand
GTGGAGCGAATATTTATGACGGGCGTTTCGCCAATCACGATGGATAGCTTGACGAGTGGTTTTAACATAGCGAATAACATTACTTTGGAGCGCACTTTCCATAATTTAATGGGCTTTGAAGAAAATGATGTAGAGGATATTTTAAGAAAAATAGATGTCAGTGACGAACAATTGCCCTTGATAATCAACGATATGCGTTTGTGGTACAATGGTTATTGGTTTAATCCGAATGTGAAAAATAAAGTGTATAATCCCAATATGACACTTTATTTTGCCAACTCGTTTGCGAAAGACCGAGCTTATCCTATGGAAATGTTAGATGTGAATATTGCTTCGGATTATAAGAAGATTAAAAATATTTTCAATATACAAGGACACTATAAGAAATACGAGAAGACTCTGGTCGAGTTGTTAGAAAATAACGAAGTTACAGCGCAGCTTACCTCACAATATACTTTTGAAAAAGATTTTTCGCCAAGTGATTTGATTAGTTTGTTGTTTTATATGGGTTTTTTGACGGTCAAAGATTATGATTTAGGAGCTTATGTATTTGCGTTTCCCAATTATGTGATAAAAAAACTATATGCTGATTTTTTTATTGATAGTGTTTGGGAACAAGCTAAATTACCTATTGACAATGCCCCTGTAAATCATGCTATTCGGACGATGGCAACAACGGGCAATCCAACCTTGTTTTTCAATGAAGTATCAAAAGTTCTGCAACATTTTTCGGTACATGATAGCGCACATTTCAATGAAAATACCTTGAAAGCAGTGATTATCAGCCTTTTGCATCAACAAGGTTTTTACTACATACATTCTGAATATGAAACGGATTGGACTTATATGGACATTTTCTTAGAGCCAATTTATGGCAGAAAGCCAAAATATGAAGTAGCCATGGAGTTGAAATATTTGGCAAAAGGCTCAAAAAAACAAAAAGAAACCACTTTCAAAGAAGCTACAACACAACTAAAAGATTATTTGGAAACGCCAAAATTTAGTATCAGACCAGCTGTAAAATCTTTTGTAGTGGTAGCGGTTGGCAATGAATTGGAGTGGAGAGAAGTGTAAATATTCGAGAAACTGAGTATTTGAATAAAAATATTTCAAATAATAGTTTTTTACCAATATTAATTTTTAATTTTGCCTTTGAAAACATTTTTTATTATAAATAATATTTACGAAACAAAACTATTTTATGCAAAGTCTTCAAACATTAGATTACATTGTTTTTCTATTTTACTTCTTTGTGGTGGCTGGTTATGGCTATTACATTTACAACCAAAAACGAAACGCCAGCGCAAGTTCTAATGATTACTTTCTTGCTGAAGGCTCGCTGACTTGGTGGGCAATTGGAGCGTCTTTGATTGCTTCCAATATTTCTGCGGAGCAATTTATTGGAATGTCAGGTAGTGGCTTTAAGATGGGATTAGCTATTTCTACTTATGAATGGATGGCGGCAGCTACATTGATAGTAGTTGCGGTATTTTTCATGCCCGTGTACCTCAAAAATAAAATTTTTACAATGCCCCAATTCTTAAATCAGCGTTATAATTCGACGGTAAGCTTGGTTATGGCTATTTTTTGGTTGGCATTGTACATATTAGTTAATTTAACAGCAATTATTTACTTAGGGGCGTTGGCAGTATCTGGAATATCAGGCTTTGGATTCCAAACTTGTGCCATTTGCTTAGCTGTTTTTGCCATTTTTATTACACTTGGCGGTATGAAAGTAATTGGTTACACAGATGTACTACAGGTTATATTCTTGGTTATTGGTGGTTTGATAACAACATACTTGGCGATTAGCCTTGTATCAAATGGAAGCGGACTACAAGGGTTTATGGCTGGTTTTGATGCAATGCGTGCAGAAGGTGCAGACCATTTTCACATGATTCTTCAGAAAGGTCAAATGGTATATACTGATGGTACTGAAAAGAAAGATGCGTACATGGAATTACCTGGTTTAGCTGTTTTGATTGGAGGTATGTGGATTGTGAACTTGAACTATTGGGGTTGTAATCAATACATCACACAACGTGCTTTGGGTGCGGATTTATCAACAGCACGTAAGGGGATTTTATTTGCTGCGTTCTTAAAATTATTGATGCCAATTATTGTTGTTTTACCAGGTATTGCTTGTTATGTATTGCACAAACGAGGAATGTTTCAAGCCGAAATGTTGAACGAAAAAGGGGTATTGACTTTTGATAAAGCATATCCTGTATTGTTAAATTTGCTTGACCCAGGTCTTAAAGGTTTAGCTTTTGCAGCTTTGACGGCTGCTATTGTAGCATCTTTGGCAGGAAAAGCGAATAGTATTGCAACTATATTTACCTTAGATATTTACAAAAATTACGTCAATAAAGATGCAAGTGAAAAGCAACTGGTTTGGATTGGTCGTCTCTCTGTAATCGTAGCAATTTTATTAGGAGTAGGCATTATTTTAACGGATTATTTTGCAGGTATTATGAAACAAGGTGGTTTTGGTTTTATCCAAGAAATGACTGGTTTGCTTTCTCCTGGTATTTTTGCATCATTTATAATGGGCTTTTTCTGGAAAAGAACTAACTCTGCGGGTGCATTATTTGCTATTGTAGGTGGATTTTTGATTTCATTGTATTCTCACTTCAATTTCGCTCATATTCCTTTTATCGACCGTATGGGTTGGGTATTCTGTACTTGTGTAGGAGTGATGGTCGTACTCGGTTATGCGCTTCCTAACGAAAGAAAAGGCTTAGAAATAGATACAGATATGTTCAAAGTAGATAGAACTTTTGCTATTGGTGCTTCTATTATTTTGGCAGCATTGGCTGTACTTTATTATACTTTCTGGTAGAGGTTTAGTTAAAAATAAAAAATGAGCTAATCAAAATACGTTTGGTTAGCTCATTTTTTTGTTCAATATTCATTGAAGAGCTTGTTTTACAACACTTAAAAAGCCTCTATTTTGATATGCTTGCTCAATATCTTCATTTGAAATTTGACCTTTTATATCTTCTATTTCTCTTAAAATTGCTTCCCTTTTATTTTTCAAAGAAGGATGATTGAGGTTAAACACCTCTACTGTTTTTATTACTTTTGGTTTAATCGCTCCATTTTTAGCTTCAATTTCGCCTTGTTGATTGTAATAAAAATGATTTTCAACAAAATCTATTACGGGATTGAAGATTTCATTGTAAGTATTAGGCTTGCTTCCAATCCTAAATTTACTATCTTTGTGTTCTGCTCCATATTCTCCATATACAGAACATAAAAGATTATCCCAATCAAAAGTGAGGGCAGGAAATATCCCCTTCATTTTATAATGGTCAATGTGACAATCTTTTTCTTCGGCAATGGGTAATTCTGTATAAGCACATCTATTATCTTGCTCCTCAACAAGTATAGTTAGCCGCATTTTTTCATAAACTGCCTTACTTTCTTCCTTGTGCAAATCAGCCCAATTTGCAGTAGCATTTTTTTTACAAAAATCGTTTAAGGTTTCGGGTCTTTGTCCTTTATTAATCTTACGCATTTTTTAGTTTTTTGCGTTTTAATAATTCAATTTTTATCGCTGTAATAGCACGATTATCTCTGCCAATACTGTTCTCTAATTCCTCTAATTTGTACTTAAAATTTTCATTATCAGATTGTTCAGACTTAATTAAATTCCAAATTTCTTGTATTTCTTCTTCGGCTGCAATAGAGCGAAGACTACTTAAACCAAATGTGTCTATTAAAATATCATCTACTGTTTTACCATAAAGATTACTCTTTGGAGAATTGACGACCAGTATTCCTTCTTCATTTTTCATTACAAAAAGCTGTTCTTTTTTCAACGCCGCCACAATAAAAGGAGAATGAGAAGTAATGATGTATTGCGAATTACGATTGTTTGTTTCCAAATGCTGAATAAACTCGCCTTGCCATTTCGGGTGCAAAAAAGTATCAGGTTCATCAAATAAAAACAAACAATTTTCGCTATTAAAAATCTTATTTAATGCCTTGATAATCAATAACTGTTGTTGTCCTTCACTGAAAATCCCTGTATTTTGATGATTATTTGCATAACTTGTTTCAATGTCTTTTAAAACACCTTCATTGTAAGCGATGTCTAAATTTTCAAAAATGCTACTTGATTCTTTTCTATCAAGACCTAATCTACGTGTAATAAGCGTCTTTGATTCCGTTTCGTCTTTTACTAAATCAATAAAAGTTTGTAACCCTTTTGATGCTTTTTTCTTGTCATCAAAAATTAGATATTGTTCTATTTTCTTTGATTTGTCTAATGCTGTTATTTCTTCGATTTCTTCATTTGTAGCTTCTGAAAGGTACAAAGCGGTCAAAATTTTAAAATCAAAATCGTCACAATAAATAATTGCTCTTTGATGATTACTTTGTCCTTTTTTAAAGGCTTCGATTTGATTTTCTAAATGTGGCTGGCACATTTCTTTCATTTTTTTATCAAAACCTGAATAATAAACGACAATCGAAGATGGTAATAGTTTTCTAACAATATCATTAGACTTCATCTTGCCTAACGGATTTAACCGTTTAATTTGTTTAATTTTTTCTCTTGATTCAATAAAAATACCATCAAATTCAACAGCGATATTATTGTTTGATAGTGTAACATTGAAGTTCAAGTTAGTATTTACATTAGTTGTATATTGCAAAGAATAATTATAATCCGTCTTATATTCATTCAAAAAAGCCTCACTGAATATCTGCGCAATCACTCGCAACAACGTAGATTTCCCAGACCCATTTTCGCCAATAATCACACTGATGGGTTTGGAAAAATCTATTTCCAAATCTTTTAAAATTTGATGATTACGGAGTGTTATTTTTTTAAGCTGCATTTTTATTTTGAGTTAAAAAGTTGATAGATGGCTTTGTTATTCTCTTCTTGGATTGCTTTAATTTCTTCTTCTAATATTATGCTTTTTTTTACATTATCTACAAATTCTGGTTGTTCTAATAGTGATAAAGGGATTTCAATTTCTAATAAATCTAAAATAGAAATGCGAGAATTGGTATTTCCCTTAGTAATTTTAGTAACATATTGTTTCATCAAATCTTGGTTAAATAAAGCAACTAAATATTCTCCTAAAACGTCATTGTCGCCTATATCTAAAACATAAAAATGGTCTGAAACAATCGCATTATTAATGTCTTTATTAAAAACTACAATACCTCCGTTGTGTAGATTTGAACCAGAAACCACAATTTGTCCTTTTTCTAAACACACAAAGGAATGATTACTGGAAGATGAATATATTTTTTCTTCAAATTCAATTTTCCCATTTTTCCTAATACTTGCTTGGTAATAATAAGCGTTTTGGGTTGGTTTTATTCTATTTTTATTTACACTAACGACTATATCTCTAAGTTTTACTTTTGGCAAATCGCTTTTAAATAAATCATTTTTAAACGCCAAAAGCCTATCTGCACTCCATGAAGTTAAGTCCTCGCTACCGACGTAAGGCAATGTTTTTTGTTGATATTGAATCGCTATTTCATCTAAAAACGCCTTAATCACTTTCTCCGAAACACCTTTTGAGCCAAATTTATTTGCAGCTAAATATACTTGATAAGGTGCAGGATTTTTCTTTTTAGTAAAAAAAACAATGCTACGCTTATGCGTACTTCCTAAGTTATAATAGGTTGTTTCTGGTAAAGAAACAATCAAGTTTATTTCGGCTTGTTTTTCAAGAAATTGACGGGCTTCTGCATAGTTGTCTTTATAAATGCCGTCTTTTTGTCTTGCTTGCGGAATTAAGACACTATCAGGAAGAACGATAGCAAGTTGTCCGTTTTCTTTCAGGTTTTCAAAACATTTTTTAATGGTGGGAAACTCCCTGTTTTTAGATTTTGGAGTAGGTAAATATAATGCTCCCGTAAAAAAAATACTAAAACCAGGGTCTGTAATCAATATATCACGTTCTATATTCTCTTGCCTGAAAAAGTTATAATGAGACATTACAATTTTTTCAGGACTTATACTATGAACTATTAAGCGTTGTTGAGCGAAAGTGGCATTATGAATACCAATATCTCCACCTATCAAATTCAAGGTAGTATTTTTTTTATATGCTTCTAATAAGAAACCTCCCAAACCGCAAAAAGGGTCATAAACCGACTGATGATTTTTTGTTTCTACGATATTAAAAATAAACTCTCCTACAATTTGAGGACTATTAAAAAACGAATTATCCTTTAGAGGATGGTATTTTTGATACACTAATTCAAATGCCTTGATTGAGTCTGTTTTATCGTCGCTTCCAAAGTAAAATTCAGATAAAATATCAATGATTCTTGATTTCAAAAGTACCTCTGCTGTATCGTTAGGGGATTCATACTTGTAATCCGCTATTTGGAATATACTTTTCAATTCCCTTTCCGTCTTAATTTTTTGATATAACAAATCTATGATGTAGAAAGAAAAGATTTCTTTTTCACATTTCTCTAAAGCATGCAAAAAAGCCGCTTCATCAAATGAAGTTTCGATAACAGACTGATGTATTTGATTTTCTTCCAAAATAGTATATTTTTTACAAAAGTAAGGTGTTTTTTCAAATTTAAGAAAAAAAATAATAAAATTCATTAAAAAAGCCCAATTGTCACTACGAATAGTAAGACAATTGGGCTTTTTTTTCAGTTAAAAACACCTACCTCAACACCACCAATTTCACCACACCAATTTTTTCACCATTTTTCAAAAGCAGCTGATACGTTGCGTTTGGCAAATCGGAAAGGTTAAGGCGATAAAGGTTGGTATGGCTCGAAATTGTATTTTTTAAAATCAATCTTCCTTGTAAGTCATTGACAATCAAATCAATATCATTTTCGGTAGCGGTGTTAAAACGAATGGTCAAAATGTCGCTTGTCGGATTCGGCGCAATGCTTACGCCTAAGTTTTCTATCAAATCAAACGTTGCAACACCAACATTAATGCTAAAAGGATAAGATTTTGTACAAGCATTGCCATCTTTAATGGTCAAAGTATAATTGCCGTTAGCGAGTCCTCCGAATGTGTTTTTATCCGTAAAAGCACCACCAGTACTGTATTGCAAAAATCCAGTTCCACCTGCGCCATCAACAAAAAGACTGTCTTTGAAAACAATAAGTTGCTTGGCAACAATCGAATCGGGATTCGTCAAAGTTACTTTTGGTGTTGTTTTCAAGAATCCATCAGCATCTTTGACTGTAACAGTGTAATCACCAGCAGACAAATTGCTAAACGTAGGCGTGTTTTGAAACGCAGCACTGTTCAATTGATATTGCAAAGGAGCTTTTCCTCCAAAAGTATTGACTTTGATTTCGCCTGTTTTTTCACCATTGCATTTTATTGTTTTATTGACAATTGCGCCAGCAACAATCGTATTGACAAAAATACTTGCGGTATCTGTTGCACTACAATCATTGGCATCTTTCACCAAAATCGGGTATTTCCCATTGCTCAAAAACTTAAATGTATCAACTTTTGAAAAACCTTTGTTGTTAAAATTAATCAAATAAGGTTTAGTGCCACCATTGACCGTTATATAGACGTTATTACTGTCTTTTGTAGCTGTTACAAGCAATAATGAAGGATTTTTTACGGTAATTGTATCGCCTTTTTTAATTATTCCTTGTGCATCTTTGACGGTAGGAAAATATTTTCCAGCTGTAATATTGTAAAAAATACTCGTATCTTTAAAATTAGTTCCACCGTCAATACTGTATTGATATGGTTTTTGACCACCAATAATATCAATCGAAATCTGTGCGTCATTGCTGTTAAAACAAGAAATATTTTTGGTTTGTGCGGCGTTGATGGTCAATGCAGCACCTGTCAAAATCGTAATCGGAAAAGTACTTGTCGTTAGCCAACCTTTTGTCGTCGTGAACGCCATAAACTGGAAAGAATCTTTTGCAGCAGAACCCGTGTTGTTAAAATACAGAAACGCACCGCTATTAAGCTCTTGCATCGTAATCGTTGCACCAAGTACAAGAGGTGTTGAGCCTCTGCGCAGCGTGCCTTGTGTCGGAAGTTTCGTAATCAATAAAGTAATATCCGAAGGCAGAACATTGGGTGAAGTGACACTCAAAAACTGATTGCTGACCGCTTTATTTGTTCCTTCGACCACTTTAAATTCATTTTTCACCAAATCCATCACAACATCAACGGTATCTTCAGAGCAAACTTTCAAATTAACGATGTTTGCTGCACCGCCCGAACCTGTTTCGTCGTCGTCTTGTATATTCAGTTTCCAAAGTCCATTGGCTGAAATTCCTTTAAAAATAGAAAAGGCATCTTTTGGCTTTACATTTCCTTTGACCGCAGGAAGATTCGTACAAAGCAACGCCACGCCAGCATCTGTAAACGTCGCATCAATGTTGTCATTGCTTGTGCATTGGTTGGAAACTAAGACCGCTTTTTTTGCATCAGGACTTTCAAGTGTCACTATTAAATCCGAAACATAACTGTGTGTTACAGTTAATTTTGCTTCAATACTTGACACTTTTTTCATGCCAGCAACAGAAATATCCAAATTTTGATTGAAAAGCGCATTGTCAGGAATAACCAAAGGCAATGTTGTTGGTGAAAAATCATTACAAACCTGTTCCATTGTTTGAAATGCACCAGTTTGTGAAAAATCCGCATCTGCACACGTATTTTTAGCTTTTACTCTCCAAAAATAAACGCTTGCCAATTGTAATTTTGTTGGAGAAAAAAAAGTATCACTTACGTTTGCGGTTTCATCAATGTTTTTGAAAAGAAAATCTTTGCTAATTTCGAGAACATAACGATTTGTATTTGCTGTTTTTTTCCATTTTAAAACATCATTTTTCAAAGAAATTCCTTTAAAATCAAGTGGAGAAAGTAATTTTGCAACAGCAGGAATGCCATCAAAAATACTTGTTGGAATCGTTACAGAATCTTTTTTTGTAGCACTCGTTCCTACGATTTGCATTGGAAAAACGCCATTTGTTGCATTTTTTAAATCGTATAAAATGACTTTAATCGTAGCATTTGGTGTTAAAGTATCTGCGGAAAGTGTAATTTTTGCGCCTGTAGGAACATTTTTTGTCGTAATTTTTACATTTTCTTTAAAACCAGCCAACGCTGTAAATACAACATCGAATGATGCAGAATCTTTTTGCGTTTTGCAAACACCAATATTTTGTACAGTAGGATCCATTACAAAAATTGGTGCAGGCGGCAATTTTATTTCAAAATTAGCATTAGAAATGTCAAAAAAGATATTTCCAGAACCTTTTACCTTGATTCGAGCTGTTTTACTTGCTTTATTGGGTACTTTGATGGTATATGAACCATTGTTCGGTACTTTTGTAGCAATGGTATCTGGGTAAGTGTAGCCACCATCAGTTGAAAGTAAAATATCCACCAACGGCGTATTGACAGGCGCAACATCAGTCGTTGCAACATTCCAAGTAACGGTTTGGTTTGTCAAAACTTCCCAAGACACTGCGGTATTTGGTGCGGTGACTAAAAAAGGTCCCGCCGAAGCATTGACGTTGATGGTCATTTGGTCAAAATTGGCACGCCCAAAACCATTGTGGTTGTCACGAGTGGTGACTCTAAAATTATATTTTCGATTGACACCAGCCAAAACTTCCCAAGTATTGTTGGTGTTTTTTACAATATTGTCTATGTTTGGAAAAACACGGGTGTTCGATATTTTTGGAAAAAGAGAACGAAACGCAGGTCCACTGGTATTTGTTGCTTTGGGTGCTTGTGGCGCAGTTTCTCTATCAAATTGCTCCCAACAGTACGTAATTGGGTCGTTGTCGGCATCAGAACCACTACCAATTAGCTCAAAAGGTGTATTGCGAGGAATCTGATAATCCGCACCAGCAGAAGCAGTTGGCTGATTGGTATTTCCTGTACTTGTTTTTTGCGGACAAGCATTTCCACCACCTGTTACGGAGTAAGCATTGATTTGAATAATACTTTGAACATGAAAATAAGCATCACTATTGTTCTGTACATTTGGCGAACAAATCCCAGCATAAGCCATAATAGTAGAGCCACTACCAGGCTCATAAGCACTGCCCGAAGCAACATTATTACTACAACTGTTGTTAAAAGTATGGTCAGCACTGAACTGATGTCCCATTTCATGGGCTACATAATCTACATCAAAAGGGTCATTTACTGGGGAACTCGAACCTGTCACACCACGAGCTTTGTTGCTGTTGTTACAAGGGCCTTGTGGTTGTGCGACACCGCCGCCACCTGTCGAAAAGACGTGTCCAATGTCAAAATTAGCTGAACCAATACGCTGCGTACAAGTAGTTTGGTTTTGACCAAGCATGGTAGATCCACTTGTATTTGTATAAGGGTCAGTCGTAGCATTGAAAAAAATCAAGGTATCATTTTTGGGAACTATCTTCATCGTGATGGAAAATTCTCTTTCGTAAATGCCATTCACACGGGTCATGGATTTGTTAAAAGCCGCCATTACTTTTGGCACTGTGCCACCACAAAAAGTACCATATTCGGCAGTACAAGCCAATGCCAAACGGTAAGTTCTCAACATTCCGTCGCCTGTTCTGTCCTCATCAGCGTGGTTAATCTCTTCATTATCAGGACTATTGATAAAACCACAATCCATTTTTTTGTCTGTAGTAAAATCTTTTTTATCGTAAACAACATAAAAATTTGTGTTGTTTTTTGCATAAGTATCAATAAAATAAGTCGCTTCTGGACAGAAAATCATTGCTGAAAAACCATTCTCAGAATACTCACAACGCATGGTATTGTAGCGATTCGTCACGCCATAAGCTGCAAAAGAACGAATGGAAGGATATTTTGCTTGCAAATCGTCGTGCATAACCGACGCTTCTTCTACTCGAAACTGTTGGAAAGAACCATCAGGAAAAGGAATTTCAATCACAACAGACTGATTTTGAGCATTTTGAGCAAAACGCTTTGGTGCGTTTGCCAATGTTTTTTTCAAAGCATCAAAATCCAATTCCACGACTTTGTAAAGTTGAGGAATGATTTGTCGTTGGGTTTTTAACGATGAAGGAATACGGCTTTCGTCACTTTTTTTCCAAAAATTATTTTGTGCAAAAAGTGTTGTTTGTAGGCAAAAGAGAACCAATAGGCTTTTTATAAAATTCATAATTTCAAGAATTGTATATATTTTTTAATAATTGGTAAAAGTACAATTATTTTGAAAAAATGAAAACGATTGGAATAATATTACGACGAAATAAAAAAAGATACGCTAAAACAACCAAAATAGTAAAAAATATCACGAAACTGCATAATTAGACAACGCTCTCATTTCTTCGGAGCGGAATCCTAATACAATAGAAGATTTTGTGATATTCATTACTTGAAAATCTTGCTCTAAGTCTAATTCGGTGTTGTTTTGCATAACCCAAATGTTACCTGTTTCGTGATGAATACTTAGATGCAATAGTACTTTATAGTGATATTTACTGCCTATCCAAGTTGCTTGGACGAGTTGGAATTGGTGGTGTATAAAATCCGTAATAGGCAGATAGCCTTTGCTCGAACCAAGTGATTGATTACGCTCTGCTGCAAGTGTTTCAATATAAGAAGCTAGTACTTTTTGGTACTTTTTGATTTTAGAGTTTAATTTTTCCATTCTAATATTTCTTTTTTATTTTTATCAAAAACAAGAATTTTTACATTATAGTCTAAAACTGAGTTTTGGATGCCTTTTCGTTGGAAATCTTCTTCATAAACAGTGAATGGTACAGCAACAAAAAGTACTCTTTCTGGTTCAAGTCTTTTCAAACCTGATGTATAGTTGAGGTACTGTCCTAAGATTTTGTGAAATTCATTGGCAAAAGATAATTCTAAAAAAGATTTTACTTCAACAGCTATTTTTTCTAAACCTCGTTCAGCCGCAATAATTTTTTCTGCACCGAAATCAATTTCCCATTCAGGATCATAATCTTCAAAACGATAAGGATCGTGAGTTATTGTCCAACCGTCTTTCAACAATGCCTCTTTCACAATTTTATGTAATAAATCTCTTGCCATAAATTTTAATTAATTTTTTAAGACAAAAATACATATTTTATTTGGTTTATACAAGTTTTTCTCAATCTAATGTATATATAAAATAATCCCAAGCCTTGCTTGCTATCATTTCGGTCAATTGTTCGATGTAATAACTTCCTGCGGAAGGGTCTGCCACTTTGTCCAAATAGCTCTCCATTTTGAGTAAATGTTGTACATTTCGAGCGATTCGGCGTGAAAAAGGCGTATTGGTTGGCTCGGAAGGCAATACATTCAAACGGGCTACACCACCAGAAACGGCAGACAATGCCATTGTCGTGGCACGAATCATATTGGTATTCACATTTTTATCAAAAGAAAGCGGTGCAAAATGCGCTTCAATTGGTGCAACTGATTCATTTTCAATATGATACGCTTTCATTAAATTTAAATATAATAATTTCAAAGCCCGTATTTTGGCGATGTTGATAAAATAACTTTTATCCACAGAAATCGACAATTGAAGCATTTGATTGACTTGCGAAGGCGTATAATTTCTATCCGTCAAATGGTTAAAAAAATCATTTGCAAGGCACAAGGTTTTGCCCAATTCTTCGCCAACATATTCTGGCTCTGTATGAAAAGAACGTCCATTGATTGTAATACATTTGAAGGCTGGCAAGTGTGTCGAAAACCAAGCACAAGTTTCGGCTACTTTATCCCAATTCGGCGCATGACCCAATGGCGCAACGTGCAAAGAACCTCTTAAAGTATCTGTATTTTCGCCTCTTTTTTGAGCAATGGTATAAAAATGTTCTATTTTTTTCTGCGCTTGATTTATTTTTTTTCCTGTATAAAAAAAGTGTGTTGAGATATACGAAAGCTCAATACCTTTGAGCAAAACGTCCATTTCTGTGGCAGATGTATTGTAAGATATAATGAATTCAAGCGCATTTGCACCACCCATGAGCGCATCGAGCGCAAGGCGATTTGCTGCTTTGTAATCTTCATTTTCGACCTCAATAGTTTCCGAAATTTCCCAATCTGCGGAAGTCGAAAACGCTTGTTTTTTTACAGGATTATCCGCACTTGTATAAAAAGGTGCTACAACAAAATCATCGCCCAAATGCCAACGAAGGTCGTCAAAAGATTTCCCTTTGAGGTCTTTTTCGATTTGCGCTTGCCATTGTTCTGCTGTAACTTGCTGAAAATCAGCGAATAAAAAATCATTACTCATAATAAAAATGGTTTTAGTGATTGGTTGGGCGGACAAAAATAAGATTTTTTATAGGATTATAAAAGATTTTAGTAAAAAATCACCGTTTTATGTTGTTGTTCAGGTATGTATCTACAAGATTCCAGTAATAGTCTTTATCGTTCAGTATTGTCATAGCGTCTTTTACTTGTAGGACAATAGATTTTTGAGCTATTTGCTTGAACGCATTTTCCAACTCTTTTGGTGGCATTTTAGGGTCAAATATGATTTCGTCTTCGGGGTCGAGGTCAGCAGCGTTGCCATCATTTGATGCTGAATACACAAAAACCTTTTGAACAATTCCTTTTTCATCTGCCATGACAAAAAATGGTTTGATAAGATTTTGACAATAAGTAGAAAAAATATAGCTTTGTTCAGCCAAAATAGGGTAGGGCAAGCCTTGCAAAAGCCCATATTGCATTAATTCAGTTCTCGAATTAGGCGAAATAATCAAAAAACGATAGCCTTTTGATGCGTATTTTTGATGCAATCTTTTCACAGTTTCTAACTTATCAAAACTTGCTTGCGAAGAAGCGGAGAAAAAATAAATAATGGTTTTTTTCTCATAAAAATCACTACTATTCAACAGTTTATCTGAAAAATCAAGTCCTGAAAAATCAGGAATTTTCTTATAAATCATATTGAAATAGTCTTTTTGTGCTTTTAAAAAATAATTTTTTGCAAATTTTTCAGCTTTTAGACTGTCTTTACTTGTTTTGATGGTTGCTGTATCAATAAAAGCCATAACAGGATTTCCTAAAACACCGCCAGCACTCATAAAAATGCGATAAGGAGAGTTCAATACTCTTTCTTTTTCAAAAGAAAATCCCTTATAAACCATTACTTTTAGGGTGTCTTTCTGAGCAAAAAGATGATTGATTTGAATAAAAAAGAATAAAAAAAGGAGTGTTTTTTTCATGTTTTTTAATTGAAAATTATTTAGTACATTGTTCTAAAATTTTGTAATTGTTGTATTGTTTTTCAATTAGTTAGAACTATTCCAGACCATTCCAAACATTAAATAACTTATAGTTTCGACGCAAGCTGGAGCTTCCGTCTGCGGATAAACAAAAAAACTCCGAGTTTTTGCAGAAGCAAAAAATCGGAGTTTTACATTGAATTTTCCTTGAAAGAAAAATTTAAATCTATCTCACACTATCAACGATAGCCTTGAAAGTAGCTGGGTGGTTCATCGCCAAATCCGCCAAAACTTTACGGTTCAATTCGATACCTTTTGTAGATAACGCATTGATTAAGCGAGAATAAGAAAATCCTAATGGACGTGCGCCCGCATTGATACGGACAATCCACAAACGACGGAAAGCACGTTTCTTTGCTTTACGGTGTTCGTAAGCGTAAGCCATTGCACGGTCTAAAGTGTGCTTTGCTACGGTTAAAACTTTTGAGCGAGCGCCATAAAAACCTCTCGCTGCTTTCATTACCTTTTTGCGTCTTGCACGTGACGCTACGTGATTTACTGAACGTGGCATTTTAAAAATGTTTAGTACAACGAAGCGCAATAGTTTGATTGTCAAAGAGTTATGGTAATGAAATTTAATTTTTCATTTTAAAAACCATTTTCTACTTATGAACAATTTTTTGTAAAAAATTGCTTGAACTCCGTTCTCGTTAAAAAATAAATTTGCATCGCATTTTGCGATTTTACATTTTTGGCTTCTCTTAGATAACCATCATTGCTCTTACGCGAGGAGTATCCGCAGCAGAAACTAAACCGTATTCACGGTTTTTCAACTTTGACTTACCACTCTTGTTACGCATCAAGTGACTTGTGTTTGCACGTGGACGTTTGATTTTACCACTGCCCGTCACTTTAAAGCGTTTTTTTGCGCTTGAGTGTGTTTTAATTTTTGGCATAATTACAAAATTTAAAAAAATTTGAATAATATTTATTGAAAAAACATAGTTTTCCCAACAAGGCTGCAAAGATAATGCTATATTTTCTTTTATACAAATTTATTGCTTAAAAAATATGATCCTTTTAAAATTTTTGTGGAACTGTAGGGGCGACTTTAGTCCAATGTCATTTCCCTAAGGATCTAATTTAACCAGCCCTTCTAAAGTTTGTATATGTCACCATACTTTTGCGTTTAGACGCTCCTT
>JAYWHK010000005.1:0-5423 GCA_043777755.1 Saprospiraceae bacterium | reverse complement strand
AAAGGCTTGTTGTCTGCAATTTTAGAAGTAGAAATAATTGAACTAACAGTGCAGCCGCAAGAAACTATTAGCGAAACACCACAAGAAAATAAACTAATAAGGGTATATCGTATTGATTTTTCTGCTATAATCAAACAAGAAAATGGTGAGGTTAAGAAAGTATTGATAGAATTGCAAAAAACAAAACGAAGCACAAATGCGATTAGATTTAGGAGGTATTTAGCCGAAAACTATCAAAAAGAAGATGTGATTATAGAAAATGGTAGAGAAAAAAAGCGTTCGTTAGAAATTATTACCATTTATTTACTTGGTTTTCAATTGAATAAAATTCCGACAGCCGTACTCCATTCCAAACCGTCTTTCAGAGATGTTATCAATAATACAGATGCGGAGTATGCTCAACAAGAAGAATTTGTAAAACTACTCACACACGAGAGTTATTTTATACAAATCCCTAAATTAGTAGAGCCAACTAAAACAAGAATTGAGCGAATATTGAGTATTTTTAATCAAAATTTTAAGAGCAGTGACGAACGCTCTCTTAATTACGAGTTTACGGACAATGACCCTCTGCTCCAGAAAATGATTAATCGATTGACAAGAGCTATCGCAGACGATAATATGCGGAGAGTAATGAACGCAGAAGACGAACTCGAAAGCGATATTACAGATTATCAAGAGTCTATCGAAGAGAAAGATACCGAAATAAAACAACAAAAACAGGAATTAGAGCAACAAAAACAGGCATTGGAGCAACAAAAACAGGAGTTGGAGCAACAAAAAAAGATGATAGAAGATTTACAAAAAATGGTCAAAAATATAGTCAAAAAAGAGGAGTAAGAATATCGAATATTGTACCTAAAAAAAATGCTTTTGAATTGAAACAACAACTCAAAAGCATTTTTTATAAAAGACAGTATTTACTTCTAACTAAGTACTCGAGCTAAATTACTTATAACTATTTTTTCAGTCGATTGCTCAAAAAGTGATAAATAACTTCCTTATAGTCAGCTATTTATCACTTTTTTCTCAACGACAAAATAGTTACAAGTAATTTTTAACGCCACTTTTCGTCTTATAATTAAAAAATATTTTTTTAGAAATCAAAAAAAATTATATATTTGGCTTTGAGTATAATTTCTCTTACCTTTTTAGCGTGTTATGATGTCAGATTCAATCAGTAATGTTACAACCGAAAGCGATAAACCATTCAAATTCAGAGAGTTAAAGATTTACGGCTCTACGGAATGGTTAGCGGACAATAAAAAAAAATACCGTCAAGTATTTGACAGGTACGAAACTTCTTATGTCTATGCCGAACTTAGTTTTTACAATAAATATTTTGATATTGACGATTGGGAAATTGAACTCGAATTGCATTGCTACTCTACTCGAAAAGGCAAAACGGAGTGTTGCGTTTTACCATTCAATCGAAAAGTAAGCAAATTTGACCCTGTTGTTTATCTTCGAGAAGGTTGGGGCAACAAAAAAGATGGTGCTTTCTGGAAACGTGGTACTTACTACTGGGAGGCTTGGATTGAAGGTGAAAAAGTCGCTACAAAATATTTTTATGTAGAAGATACAGGTGTTCCGCCAAACGATGCCTACAATCCATACATCGAGTTGGCTGGTCTAAAACTATACGAAGGTCCTTATGACGATATTATAAAAGCAGAGCGTGAATACCTTTGCGCTTTCAATAGTGACGAAACCCGCTATATATATACAGAAGTTATATTAAAAAATAATTATTTTACAAAGGCTTGGCAATGTGAGCTTTTTATAAAATTTTACAATGATGCACGAGAATTAAAAGGGCAAATCGTGCGTCTTCAGCGTGTGGAACGTGGCGAAGACATCATCAATGTTTCGGCAGGTTGGGGTTCTAATGTCAAGGGCAGTTGGCGAAAAGACCGCTATACAGCAGAGGTTGTTTTTATGGACAAATTGCTTGCTGTGATTCCTTTTGAAGTAGCGGAAGAGTTCCTCAACGGGATTCCTCCAGTCATGCTACCCTACCGTGAACAACCCATAACATTGATGGAAGCAGAAATTTCAAGCTACAAGTTTGACGATTTAATGCTCAAAATGGACGATTTGATTGGCTTACACGAAGTAAAACAAAAAGTAAGAGATTACGCCAATTACATGAAATTTATTCAGTTGCGGAGAGAAAAAGGTTTTGAAGAAAAAGAAAAAACGCAATTGCATACCTTGTTTGTAGGAAATCCTGGCACGGGAAAAACAACCGTCGCTCAAATGATGGGGCGCATCTATAAATCTTTGGGTTTATTGTCAAAAGGTCATGTGGTAGAAGTGGATCGCTCAGATTTGGTTGGAGAATACATCGGGCAGACCGCACCAAAAGCCAAGGAAATGATTGACAAAGCAAGAGGTGGTGTCCTTTTTATTGACGAAGCCTACTCGCTTTCTCGTTCTGCGGAAGATGGAAAAGACTTTGGAAAAGAAGTAATTGAGATTTTGGTCAAGGAAATGTCAAGCGAAAACAACGATTTTGCTGTTATTATGGCTGGTTATCCAAAAGAAATGAAGCAATTGGTCGAGTCGAATCCTGGCTTGAAGTCAAGATTCAAAATGACTTTTGAATTTTCAGATTATCTTCCACAGGAATTAATGTTGATTTCGGAATTGGTTATGACCGATAAAATGTTAAAATTTGATGATTTTGCAAAAAATAAACTCAATCAGATTTTGACAGAAGCCTACAGGAAAAGAGATAAAGCCTTCGGAAATGCCCGTTTTGTGACAAATGTCATTGAGCAAGCAAAAATAAACTTGGCTTTGCGTATAATGAAGGAGAAAAGTCCTGCAAAGCTCAGCAAAGAAGTCCTTTCAACGGTTTTGTTAGAAGATGTAGAAAAAATTGATTTGATTGTCAAAAAACCATTGCCGAATATTGCTATTGATGAGCGAATGTTGCACGCAACACTAATCGAACTTGATTCAATGATTGGTATGGTCAAAATCAAACAAGAATTACATGAGCTGATTAAAGTTGTACGTTACCACAAAGAAGGTGGTCGTGATATACTTAAAAAATTCCATTTTCACACGATATTGGTTGGAAATCCTGGAACAGGAAAAACGACTGTCGCAAGGATTTTAGCAAAACTATTGAAATCTTTGGGTATTTTGGAACGTGGACATATTGTTGAAACCGACCGACAAGGTTTGGTCGCTGGTTATGTCGGTCAAACAGCCATCAAAACAGCTGAAAAAATTGACCAAGCAATGGGCGGCGTATTATTTGTGGACGAGGCTTATGGACTTAGTACCCGTTCTGGTACAGCAAGTGGCGATTTTGGAGACGAAGCAATTCAAACCATTTTGAAAAGAATGGAAGACAATCGTGGAGAGTTTTTTGTCTTTGCAGCAGGCTATCCTGACAATATGGAAGCCTTCTTGAAAGCAAATCCTGGCTTAGGTTCTCGCTTTGACCGTTTCTTAAAATTTGAAGATTACAACGCAGAAGAGTTGTATGAAATTATGGTACAAATGATTCATAATGAGCAACTTGTACTTGAAGATGAAGCCATTGAGCATTTGAAAAAATATTGCGCTTTCATGCACTATTACCGTGACAAATATTTTGGCAATGCAAGGAGTGTTCGCCAAGCCGTTACAGAATTGGTCAAACAACATCACCTGCGTTTGGCAAACGAAACAGATAAAGACCATCAGACAGGTACTATTACTTTTATTGATGCGCAGTCTTTAAAAATTGATAAATCTGATGCTATTTTCACCAAAAAAGGCATTGGGTTCTAACTGGAGTTCGGGTTTTAACCCGAATAACTTTTGCTGGAATTCGGGTTAAAACCCGAATTCGAATAACGTTAAGTTATTCGGGTTAAAACCCGAACTCCAGCAAAAAATCCTCACTTATTTCTAAGCAAGGATTCTATTAAAGTTGATTTGTTTTAATCTTCAAAAACCTCAATTTGGCGAGTTTCAACAATCAAATCAGTGAATTTACCTTTAAAACGGGTAGCTTTCACAATATGATTGTCAATCCAGTGGTAATTTCCGCCACGTGGTTTATTCAGCAAAAGCCCATGGTATTTAAACCCATGTTTTTTAAGCCAATATTCAGTAACATCACGATGCTCGTCTGTACGAGAAGTGAAAAAAGTAATCAAATGCCCTTCATCAAACCATTTGTTCACGATTTTCAACGCATCTGGATAAGGCAAACAAGTACCCATTCTTTCAGGCTCTTCATTTGGAATATCATCACAAATAGTGCCATCAATGTCTATTAAATAATTTTTCTGCTCACCTTTGAGCATCGGGCTAAGTCGCTCACCTTTCTCATTAAACAGCTCTTCTAACGCTTGATTCTGTTCCATAAAATTATTATTTTTTAAATTTGATTTGGTCGAATATTTTGATTTGTAAAAATTTAAAAATAAAAAATCACCAATCAAATTATCTTATTTTTGCCAAAAAGGCAATGAAAGCGCAAAGTTAAAGTAATTCTTATAATAAAAACAAGTTTTTATTGAATGAATTAATAAAAAATATAACAAACCTTCACACATACACATTTGATATGCGAAAAACGTTATATCTTTGTATTTTGTTTCATGCTTTTACTTATTTAATTTTATGGGTCTTATCGCCTTAGAAGGAATGAAATTTCATGCGTTCCATGGTTTTTATGAAGAAGAACAAATCATGGGCAACGATTATGTCGTTGATGTATTTGTAACTGCCAATACAGATTTGGCTGCCGCTACCGATGACCTCTACAAAACGATTAATTACGAAACCGTTTATGAGATTTGCAAAGTGGTCATGCGCCAAAAAACCAAACTACTCGAAACCATCGCAGATAGAATCATTCTTGGGCTAAAACACCAATTTGGCAATATTCAAGAAGTGAAAGTTCGGGTAAAAAAAGTGAATCCTCCGCTGGGTGGTCATATTGATTTTGCAAGCGTGGAAGCCGAAGAAAGTTTTGGTGGTCAATGTGGTCGTTGCAATCGTGGCATGATTTGTTATGGCGACAATCATTGCCGCTGCAAAGAAATCACCATTCATCAAAGAACACAAGAAGGCATTGCTCAACAATATCGCCGCTGCTTGTGCAACAATTGTATGAAATTTTATGCAAATTGACGGGAGAAGTAGGAAAGTGAGAAAGTAGGAAAAATAGGAAAAGTTGTAGAATATACGAATAATGCGAATATTGGGTTAAAAAAATATTTCTAATCAAAAATGTTTTTAATAACAAAACTGCAATAACGGAAATCTACTCTTTTTTGTCATTTCGTAGCTTTAGCGGAGAAATCCCACACTACGATTGCTTCTTAGAGAGAACCTACGGGCGAGATTCCACGTGCTTTCGCACTCTGAATGACAAAAAAGAGTAGATTTTCATTAGTTTTCTATTGTCATTG
>JAYWHK010000004.1:0-38047 GCA_043777755.1 Saprospiraceae bacterium | reverse complement strand
TGACATCAGCAAACAAAATATTCTTAAAAGTATCAAATAAAATTTCGACGGCAGCACGGCATTTATAAAATTCATAAATTTGTTGTGGTGTATTTTTCATAGACCGATGTATAATTGATAAATTACCATCTTTTCCGCAGAGTAATGCTATGATAATACCTAATAATACAATAGTTAAGTGAAGACGTTTGCCTCGCTCATCTCGCAAATCTAAGTCGCAATTAGTTTGTATATACTCAAAAAATGTGCTATCTTGTGCCGTTTCGGTTACTATTTTTGTCATACTTTTTTGTTTGCCAAAACAAATGTACTACTTTTTTAGTACCGAAACTTTTTTATAAGAAAACCCTGCCGTATTAATTACATCATTTCTACTTTTTTCGTAGTTGCCAATGTTTCGTTTCTGACAGCGATTTGGCGAAGTACATTTTCAGCGACATTCATAAAAGCACGGGTTGTGATGGGTTCGCTGTGCAATACAATTGGTTTGCCCAAATCTCCCGCTTCTCTGATGCCTTGTACGATTGGGATTTGCCCTAACAAAACGGTGTTTGCTAATTTGGCTAATTTTGTTCCGCCGCCTTTTCCGAATATAAAATACTGATTATCAGGGAGTTCTTCTGGTGTGAACCAAGCCATATTTTCCACAACACCCAAAATAGGAACATTTACTTGTGGCAATAAAAACATATTCATTGCTTTGATGGCATCAATAACGGCAACGTCTTGTGGCGTTGTCACCATGACGACACCTGTGATTCCGACGGTTTGGACAAGAGTAAGTTGTACATCGCCCGTGCCAGGAGGAAGGTCAATAATCAAAAAGTCCAACTCGTCCCAAAGGGTATCGTTGATGAATTGTTTGATGATTCCTGCCAAACGAGGCCCTCGCAACACAACCGCTTGGTCGGCTTCTACGATGTTTCCCAAAGAAATAACTTGAATCCCGTGTGCTTCAATCGGAACGATTTTGGGCTGACCATAGACATCTTTTATCATAGGTCGCTCATTTTGAACACCAAACATCATCGGAATAGAAGGTCCATAAAGGTCGGCATCCATTAAGCCAACTTTTGCGCCCATACGAGATAAGCTCAAAGCCAAATTAGAGGAAACGGTAGATTTCCCAACGCCTCCTTTTCCAGAAGCCACCGCAATGATGTTTTTGATTTGAGGCAAAGCGGATTCGACCAATGGCGCAGCGTTATTTTTGGCTGTTGTATGGACATTGACTTCCGCTTGTGGATATATTTCTTGAATATTTTGCATACAAGCAAAAATCAATTCTTGCTTATGTTGCATATTCAAAGAAGGGAAAGTAAGTGTAAAATTGACATTATTTCCTTGAACATCAAGGTCTTGCACCATATTGACTGCAATAATGCTGCGTCCCGTGTGCGGGTCTGTAACCTTGGAAAGTGCTTCGGTAATTTTTATTTTATCCATAAAAAAATTGCTGTGCGTGTTTTTAGACTGCAAAGGTACAATCCTTTTGTCGTTATCAACAAAAAAACGCATTGAAAGTTATGTCTTCCAATGCGTTTTTTATTTTTTTTAGAAAACCCTAAAACCTCGCTACCAATCCGCCCAGCACGTTCACCCCATAAGATGGATAATTGAACCAACGGGCACGTTTTTGATTGAGTAAGTTATTGACGTTCAAGAACAAACCAAAGTTGGAATTGATGTTGTATTCTGCGCCCAAACTCAGGTCAAACATAGATGCCGTAGCTCCTGTACCACCTGTCGGATGACGGAAAGGAATTGGATTTTGAAAGAAAACCTGTCCTTTTACCTTCATTTTGTCTTGTAAAAAACGATACGCTACCAATCCGTTAAATTCCGTAGAAGGCAAATGCCAAGGTTTTGTCAAGGTAGAATCGCCTTTCATAGAGTAAATATTTTGACCCAAAGTAGCTGCCAATTCAAAACCTTTGATTTTGGTACTCAATGAACCTTTTACATAAGTAATGTTTGCATCACCATAAATGACATCAAAACGTCCGTTGTCAAAATTTGCGTTTTTACCATCATACTTAAAATTGGTATTTTGGGTAAAAAATGCTAAACTTGTCGTTGGTTTGTAACCTGCTTGAACATTGTAATTGATACCATTCATAATACCTTTTACACCACCAAAATAATCTTGAAAACGGCTGTTTTGCATACGTTTGAAGGTATTTAAGTTCGGTTGTAATTCAGATAAAACGTAAGGATTGTATGCCGTCAAAGTATGGAAAGTATTTTTTTGAACATCGCCTTTCCAGCCACCAAAAATCGCTAACCTATCGCCCAACACTCGTACAGTCGCTTCCAAATCAGGTAAAACCGCCCATTCATCGTTGTTTGACACCAAATTCATTCCTGCTTTTAAGCTAAAAGCGTCAGCGTGAAATGTGAAAGAAGGTGTCAAATAGATGTTATTCAAGGTTTCTTTGCGTGTTGCTCCGCTGAAATTGAATTTGTTGAAATCCGTGCGAATCGCAATCGTCAAAGGATGTTTTTCAGCAAACCATTTGGTAGCGTGCAATTTGATGTCGGTATTGTTTTCTTTTGATGCTTGATTGTCTTTCAAATGTGAAAAATCAATCGAAGCACCATAGGTCAAATCCATATCGTTGCGTTCTGTATTGTAAAAATTAAAACCAAGATTGAATTTGTTGTATTTTGGTGTCATGTAAGCCTCCGAGGCGATGGCTTGCGTAGCCAAACTACTATCCACAGCACCAAAAGCACCGTATTTGTTTTGGTCGTAACCCAATTTGAATCCAACAGCATAATTTTTATTCAAGTGATAACCCAAATTGAATTTTCCGCCAGTTTCGCTGAATTTTTGAAGCGCCACATTCTTATTGTTCATAGAATGGTGCTTTACAGCAATTGTTGCATCTAAGTTTGAGTTGCTGTATGAATAGCCCGCTTCGCCATACGGAGAATGAGGAATACCGTAACCAAGTTTGACAAAACCATTTTTACCTTTTTCGTTTTTGTCTTTTTTATCGCTGCCCATTCCGATAGGACGGATTTTTGGTGCAGCGTAATCTACCTTGAAGTTACGGGTAGAAAGGTCGTATTTTTGAGCTTTGACCGAAGTATCCAAAGCTGGCAAAGTCAAATCTGTTTTGATCCGCTCGGTTTCGTTGAGCGTCACATCAAAGTCTTTTTCAGAACTCTGACCAGGCGTTTGAAGTCCGCCACCTGTTGTAGGTTTTTGTGCAAAAAGGGCTATTGAACTTGATAAAAGAATAGCCAATGTGATATATTTTTTTGTTAATAACATATTTTTAATTTAAAAAATTAAGGTAATAACTTAGCGTATTTTAGTTTCAACACGAATTTACACTAATTTTACTGATTACACCAATCGTGATGTTGAAAATTAAATCTAATTTCACTAATTTAATTAAAACGAAGTTTTAATTTTGTAAAGAGCTTAGGTTATTAAAAATTAAGCTAATTGATGTTCATCCAAAATGAGCCATTAGAAAATCTGACTGTATCTTGTAAATAAAACAATTTAGGATATTTTTGATCTCTAATAAAAGTTGCCATAAATTTGCCTTCGATGTATTTTGCTACGGTATCTATTTTAGTGATTTCAAGGTAATTTTTTGACCTAAATTCATCTAAACTAAATTCACTATCAGTAACGTCATCATCTAAAGCTGCGTATTTGGTCTGTACTGATATTTCTGTGCTTTTACTATTAGACAATAAATAACAACCTACTTTTTTAGGTACATTGTCAAATCTAAACCGTTCTTTGAGACCTTCATCTTTTTTTGTGTTAGCATACGTGACAAAAGATAAATACAATTGTCCTTTGAAATAGCCTGCGTATGGTTTTCCAATCCAATTTTTCCAAATTTTTATAGCATTTGCTTTGCCATTTGAAGTATCAGATACAGACCAAACGTGTACAGAAGAATCTATTTTAAAATCTTTTTCTTTTATGATACATGATGCGATAGGCAACGGTTCATTATTCGTATTATTTTTAACAATTACTTGTTCTTCTCGACAAGCTATAAAAGTACTAACTATGTAAAAAAACAGGATTAATTTTTTCATTTAAGGTTAAACAATTGATATTTTTTTACATAATTTTTGTTTTATAATTAAAAAAGCTAACGTGACTTGATAGGAACACTGATTTTTTATTGAACCACCTAAGTCACAAAGTTCATCTAAGTTGAACGTTGTAAGACTTTGTGTCCTTTGTGACTTAGGTGATTTTATAAAAAATTAATTATCTCCGTCCAATTCCAACTTACCATTGTCTTTTTTAGAATCAATTAATTTTGACTTAGATTTTGATTTTCCTTTTAAAACAGACAATTTATCTTTTGCATCTTTGACCAATTCTGGATCTTCGTTGTAGTTGTCCAAAAGACCTTCCAAAATCGCTTGTGCGGTGCTGTTGTCGCCACGTTCTGCATAAATATCAGACAACAACATAACACTTTTCGCTACCCAATATGGATGTCCGCCACTTTCTTGGTTGGCAGCTTGACAGCGTTCTTCGGCGTTGTCCAAATCACGACGAATGTAATAAATGTAAGCAATACCATAGCGAGCTTCGGCTGCTTCTACATCATTTGGCTGCAATTTGACTACTTCATTGTAGGCTTTGAGTGCTGTTTCGTAATCTTTGCTATCAAAAGCGGTTTTCCCCAAATAAAATTGAGCAACAGCTAAATAGTCGGCTTTTGCATTAGGATTTTTGATGATTTTATTCGCCATATCCTTCACACCAGCGGCGTTATTATTACGATAAGCTGCTTCGAGTGCGCCTTTTTGAGCATCAAAACGAACAGCATCATTTGGCGCAACTTTTTCTAATTTTGAATATAAATCATAACTTTTTGCAAAATCTTTTTCAGAATTGTAAGCGATTGTAGCCGATTTTTGTAAGGCTTTGACCAAATATTGGCTTTGACCTTTATTAGCCACAGCTTCGTAATCTTTCATTGCCGTTTTGTAATCTTTCTTTGCCGCATAGCTTTCAGCACGGTGGAACTGCGCTGTAAGCGCATTTGCAGAGTTCGGATAACGCTTCAAATATTCTGTAAAAGATACAATTGCTGCGTCATAATTACCATTTTCGTATTTGGTTTGAGCTGCTTTGAAGTTCACCGCTTCTTTGTCGCCATCGCTGACTTTGTAACCAGGAACAGTAGATAAAAAGTCCGTGTATTCGTCAGGTTTTCCCAAAACAGTTACGTACAATTCTTCCAATGCTTCGATGGCGATTTTGCCTTCTTCTTGGTTTGGATTGTTTTTAAACACTTCTTTGTAGTACGTAACGGCTTGGTCAGGAGCGTTTTGATTGGCATAAACCAAACCAAGATTCAACAAACCTTGTACAACCAAATCAGATTTTCCTTTGTAATCGCTGGTTAATTTTTTCAAAGGAGCAACCGCTTTGTTCAATTGGTTGTTTTGAATGTAAGTCAAACCAACTTCCAACAACGCATTATCGGCATAATCATTGCTTGGATAATCTCTTGCGATGCGTTCCAAAGCAATTAATTTTTCATCGTTGTTGTTTTGCAAACCTTGAATCACCGCTTTTTGGTACAAAGCATAAACGTAGCCGTTGTATTTGTTTTTGACAGCTTCGTCGTAATATTTTATTGCTTGTGCGTAGTTGCGGTTTTTAAAATAACAGTCGCCTGCTCTCAAAATTGCATCGCCCAAGATAGTATTTTCAACCGTTGGATTTGACAAAGAACCAGCGTTTTTCTTAATTCCATTGACTGATTCTTGGAAAAAACCGAGTGCATTATCGTATTTTTTTTGCTTTAAATAATTGTAGCCTTGCATATAGTTGGCGGTATGAAGGGAAGCATCATCGGGCAAATCACGGTATTGTTTTGCCAAAGGAAAATATTGATTCAAGTAACTGATACTCTGTGAATAATCCTTTTCTTGCGCTTCAATGTCTGCCAATGAATACAGTGCCAAAGCCTTCGTACGGTTGTCCGTTGAGTTTTGAACAGAACGGTCAAAAAGTTCTTTTGCCTTTCCATTATTGCCATCATTGAACAACTGAACACCACGGAAATACAATACTTTTTGATAAGCATCACGCATTTGTGGCGACTTATTAGGGATTCCTTCAATAATACCCAACGCTTTTTCGTAGTCACGGGTATGTAAAAACAAATTACCCAGAACATTTTGTGATTCTGTATAATATTTTGAGCCAGATTTTATTTTTTGCAAAGCATTCACCGCATCTTGGTCAAATTTTAATTCATAAGACAATTTCCCGTAATTAAACAATGCCTCTTCTTGTAAAGCCTTGTCGTAATCCAAACGAGATGCCGAACCAAATGCGGTACGGGCAGCGGCTTTATTGCCTGTGCGCAAGCTACAATCACCAAAATAATAAGCACCAATCTGTCCTAATTTGCTATCAGCACGGCTGATTTCTTCAAAATTCTTTAAGGCTTTTTTGTAATCACCTTGTTTGTATTGTGCAAAACCCAATTGGTAAAATTCTTCCTCACGCAAGCCAGAAGATTGGTCTGCGTAATATTCCAAATGCGGCAATGCTTTTTTGTAATCGCCTTTTTCAAAATAAGCCTGACCCAAAAGTTGTCGAATTTCTTTTTTGTTGGCAACATCAGAATCGTCCCAAATTGGCTCGCCATAAGCAATCAATTTGTCATATTCTCCTTTTGCAAAATGAATCTGACAAATATAATAAGGAACAACCTGCTTGTATTTCTTGAATTGCGCTGCTGTTTGGAAGGATTTTATCGCTGCATCGTAGTTGCTTTCAAAAAATTCGCACATACCATAATAATAGTTGGCTGGGTAGTAATATTGTCCATCGGTATCTTTGACCTGACGGAAACCAGCTTTTGCCTGAGCGAATTTTTTATTGACAAAATAACTATACGCTTGTTTGAATTTCACTTCCAAACGTTGCGCACCACTCAATCCGCCATTGTCAATCATTTCATAAAACTGATTGGCTTTGTCGTATTGTTTGGCATTGTAATAATAGTTACCCATGTCCACCAGTGCTTGCCCAGCCGCAGGGTCTGGCGAGTATTTTCTGATGTAATCCAAAATCAAGGTTTCGCCTTCTGGCTTGCCAGTTTGGACAGCACATTTTGCTTTGTGGAGTTCTGCACTTGCTTTTAATGCAGCAAATTGAGGTTCTACCACGTGCTTTGTTTGTTCCAATACTTGCGTAAATTCTACTTGAGCTTGTCCATAAAGCCCTTGTTCGTAGTATTCCAAACCACGTTTGTGCGCCAAATTAATGTCTGAATAAACAGCCGTTTTTTGAGCATAAGTATTTGACAATGAGAATATTATCAAATTAGAAATGATGATTTTTTTTAGCATATAAATTTAATGTTAGTATGTTTGAATGTTGAAATGTTTGGCTGTTGTTTGGCAATTGTTTATAATGGTTTGCCATTGTTCACTAAGTTAAAACGTTAAAATCTTATTTTTATGTGAAGAAAAACAGAAATAAAAAGCGAAATTAGGAAAATTTTAACAATTCACATAAACGTTGGCAATTTTTTATTTTTTTGTTCTTATCTTTATTAAAAAATGGGCTTTATTTTTTATCTTTGTAAAAAATAAAAAATTTGTCAATTTCTTCTTATAAACTCTTACAAATCAGTGCAATAGCGACTTTTGTCGGGCGTGGTTTTCAATATTTTTTCAGAGATGTACCGTTGCGTGTAGTACTTTGGGACGAGGAATTTTTGTCGCCTATTTTAGCGATGTTTGGTATTGCTTGGCAGTCATACACAACAAATCCACAAACGGAGCAAAATATTCTTTTTTTTCAAAAAAGTATTGGAATTGTTTTTTTTCTGGCGGCAATATTTGTTTTTTTTCAAGAAAAAATCAATAATTCTCTTTTGAAAAAAACATCAAAATTTATTGTTATTTTTGGTGTATTGAATTTGGTTTTTTTGGCATTTTGCTATTCTAAAGACCATTTTTTTCATTTGGGACAATTCTTTGAATATGCCATTCAGGTAGGTTGTTGTGTAGCGATGTTGTCCCCAACCCTAAAGGGTGACGGGGTAATGCAAATTAAATTGACTACAAATTTTCAATTTGCAGTGAGTCTAATTTTTTGCTTAAAAATCCTTTGCGCTTTGACTTTTTCATGTCATGGATTGTATGCAATGAATGTCTATACAACGCCCGTGGAATACATTAGCATGATGATGAATGGCTTTGCTTTGGAGGAAAAAATGGCTAAAAATGCTTTACTTTATATTGGAATTGTTGATATTGTGGTGAGTATTTTGATTTTTTTTCCTAAAAAAATAGCCAGCGCAGCGTTGTATTATATGGCATTTTGGGGCTTTTTGACTTGTATTGGGCGAATTTATGGCTATTACCATGAAGGTTTGTTTTTAGTTGTTTTGGAACAATATTGGTTTCATGCCTTGTATAGAATTGGGCATTTTTTAGTGCCAGCAGCGGTGATTAAGAACCAAAAATATTGCAAAAAACAGCGATAAGTGAAAACTTGTCGCTGTTTTTTTTAATTTTAAAAAAATTATTTAGATTTAATCCAAATAAATTTTGTAGTTTCAAAAACACGTTTTACCTTTGCACCATTATTTATAACAAGTCTAAATAAAAATAATGTTTTATGCAAAATTTTAAACTAATTACGTTCACTTTATTGGTATTTTTTTCAACAATAATTGTAGCACAAGATAGCACGCAAGTGCTTGATTTACTGCAAATTACAAGCCGTCGCCCGACTCCTGAGCGATTGACAGAAACAGAAAATACAATCCTTCTTGCTGGAAAGAAAAATGAAATCCTACGTCTAAGCACGCTTAATGCTAACTTAGCAAGTAACAATACGCGTCAGATTTTTGCTCGTGTGCCAGGCATTTCTATTTGGGAAAATGACGGTAGTGGCTTACAAGTGTCTGTCGCAACTCGTGGTCTTAGCCCAAATCGCAGTTGGGAATTTAACACCCGTCAGAATGGTTACGACATTGCTTCTGATATTTTTGGTTATCCCGAAGCCTACTATAATCCAGCAATGGAAGCCGTCGAAAAGATACAAGTCGTGCGTGGCGCAGCCGCCTTGCAATTTGGTCCGCAATTTGGTGGTTTGCTCAATTATCAGTTAAAAAGAGAACATTCTGATAAAAAATTGACCTTTGAAACACAAAATTCCGTAGGCTCTTTCAATATGTTGAGTTCTTTCAATGCGATTGGCGGCAATTACAAAAAATGGTCGTATTATGCGTATAATCAAAGTCGTTCTGGCGCAACTTCAAGGGAAAATAGCGATTACAAATCACGTAATTCTCATGCTTTTTTGCAATATGCTTTGACGGAAAAAACAAAAATATCAGGCGAATTTACGCAAATGTCTTACATCAATCAGCAAAGTGGCGGTTTGACTGATGTTCAATTTGCTCAAAATCCATATCAATCTGTCCGCAATCGCAATTGGTTTCAAGTCAATTGGGCGATTGGAAACGTCAATTTGGACTACAAAGCAACTCAAAATTTAAGTTTCAATCTCAAAGTAATGGCATTGCAAGGCGAGCGCAATAGCGTTGGTTTCACGGCTGCGCCAAACGTTGCAGACACCGTTAATGCAAAAATAAACCAATACAACAATCGTCAATTAGACCTTGATACTTATACAAATTATGCTGCCGAAGCACGTGGCTTGTGGCAATATGAAGCATTGGGCAAAAAACATAATTTGGCGTTTGGCGCAAAGTTTTATCAGTCTAATACCAAGCGTTTGCAGCGTGGAAAAGGCGATACAGGAAGCGATTTTAGCTTAAAACTGGAAGGTGTAAAATATCCTACAAATTTGGATTTTGCAACTCAAAATATAGCATTTTTTGCCGAAAATGCTTTGAAAATTACAAAAAATCTAACATTTACG
Source organism: Saprospiraceae bacterium (assembly GCA_043777755.1). Lineage (GTDB taxonomy): Bacteria > Bacteroidota > Bacteroidia > Chitinophagales > Saprospiraceae > CANHEE01. Next base: position 28,131 of record JAYWHK010000004.1, on the reverse strand, counting down.
CATGGAGTTCGCTATGAAAACATCGTTTCGTCAGTGGCAGGGTTAGCAACCGTTACGGCAGAAAAAGACGTTTTACTCACGCCACAATCAGCGGAAAGAAACGTTATTTTGGCGGCAGCAGGTTTGCAATATCGTTTGAAAAATACCAATTTTTATGGCAATATTTCACAAGCCTATCGCCCTGTTTTATACAGCGATTTGATTACGAGCAACACGACTGATGTGATTGATGCCAACCTCAAAGATGCCAATGGTTTCAATGCTGACTTAGGTTACAGAGGTTTGATTGGCGAATTTTTGAACTTTGATGCAAGCCTTTTTTTCGTTCAATACAACAACAAAATTGGTACATTGCGCCAATTTACAAACAACGACCCTACGAAAAGCACTTATCAATTTCGCACCAATTTGGGCAAAGCGCAGCACAAAGGCGCAGAGATTTTTGTAGAATTTAATCCTTGCAAAGCCTTTAATCGTTGTAAAAATGGAGAATTGAGCTTTTTTGCTTCTTTGGCGTTCACTGATGCCCGTTACCAAGATTTTAAAACGACCGTTATCAAAGGCACTGCGCCAACAATTACGATTACCGAAGGCAATTTGAAAAATAACAAGGTAGAAAATGCGCCCGAACAAATCCATAATTTGGGTGTAACCTACTTACTCAAAGGTTTTTCGACAACTTTTCAAGTGCGTTACAGCAGCGATTTTTTCACTGATGCCTCCAACACGATTGCGCCAAATGCCACTGGAACAGCGGGTAAAATCGCCGCTTATACAGTAGCAGATTGGAGTTTTAAATACCAATTTTTAGGAAAATATTCGATACAATGCAGTGTCAATAATGTATTCGATGCAGTGTATGCGACTCGTCGTTCAGGTGGCTATCCAGGACCAGGTTTGCTAAGTGGCGAAGCGAGGAGTTTTAATTTTGGTGTTGGTTGTAAGTTTTAGGAAGGAGAGTTTTTTTATAAAAATCTTAGATGAGCAATTTCATAATGAATTGGCAATTTTTTGTTTCTTTTTTGTAGATTTGATGGTTTTTAATTACCTTTGTAGTAAAATAAAAAAAATGATACAACAATATCAAGTTTCAGTAGATAGTTTGAGCGATAATTTTCTTGCTAATTTGCAAGAACACTATCCTCATGCTCAATTAGAAATAAAAGTCAAAACACCAAAATATTTTGAAGGGTTGAATGAAACGGAGTTTTGGAATATCATCGCTCTTTTTGATTGGAAAAATGATGATGATACAACTATTTTATCAAAAGCGATTAATGTTTTGGCTGCAAAACCAATACGTCATATTTATGAGTTCCAAGATATTCTTTCTAAAAAACTTTTTGCACTTGACACTATTGCTCATGCTAAAAATACTGGCGGAAATAACTGGGTTTCAAAGGATAGCGATTTTTCGGTAGATGAATTCCTTTACGCTCGTTGCTGTGTCGTTGCCAATGGTCAAAGTTTTTACAACAAAGTATTGAAAAACCCTGAATTGATGCCACGCGATATGGCTTTTGAAGGGATTTTAACACTTGCACATCTTGCTTATCGACTCAAAACCAACAAGATATTTCGTTATATACCTATTTTTAATGTTGAAACTTTCGCTAATAAGAAAGGTTGGGCAGCGTAGCAAATGATTCACGGAAATTCATATCAAAATAAAAAACTACACCATGTTTACATCATTTATGACAAACAAGATGATGATATTTATAAATATGGCATCAGTCATGATGTAGTTGATTCAGATGGTTTATCTACTCGTTTGCGGGATCAATTGGATTTATTCAATCGGATTGCTGGTTGGGCAAGGTTTTATGGCGAAATTATTAGCCAAAATATTGAAGGTAGATTAGCCGCAAGAGAACAAGAACAGTCCTTAATCAATGCTTATAAAAATGAATTTGGCAAACGACCTAATGGGAATTTGACAGATTAGTTTTATCCAACAATGGCTTTGTGGCTTCACGCCACAAGGACATTGTTATTTTTTATTACCTTGTAATTAAAATTGAAAATTTTAGTAAAAATGTATCAAAAAATCATAGTCTTCTGTATTTTTTTGCTGTTGGATAGTGTAAAAAGTGCAGCTCAAACCACAAAATTCAAGGTCTTTTCGGATGATTCGCCTATTGAGTTTGCAAGCGTTTTTTTGCCCGATTTGAAATTAGGTGCAATCACGGATAGCACTGGCGTTGCCCTGATAAAAAATGTAAAAGAAGGTAAACAATTGGTAGAGGTTTCTTTTGTCGGTTACGAAACAGTCAAGCAATATGTTGTTTTTTCTAAGAAAAATACTGTTTTTACAATAGACTTAAAACAATCACAAAGTGCTTTAAATGAGATAGTTGTGACGGGAACACTCAAAGAAATGCGAAAATCAGAGAGCATCGTCCCCGTCGAATTATTTACACCAAAATACTTTGAACGAAACCCTACGCCTTCCCTTTTTGAAGCGATGACAAGCGTAAATGGTGTTCGTCCGCAGTTACAATGCAGCGTTTGCAACACGGGCGACATTCATATCAATGGCATGGAGGGACCTTATACGCTCATTTTGATTGACAATATGCCGATTGTCAGCGGACTTTCTACGGTCTATGGATTGAGTGGAATTCCAAATTCTATTGTGGAGCGCATCGAGATAGTGAAAGGTCCAGCGGCTTCTCTCTATGGCTCGGAGGCAATGGGCGGCATTATCAACGTGATTACCAAAAATCCGAAAAAAGTACCAAAATTTTCGCTTGACATCAACGGAACGACCTACCAAGAGCTCAACACTGACCTTGCAACGGGTTTTTCAATAGGAAAAAAAATACATAATGTGTTGAGTGCCAATTACTTCCATTTTGATAAAAAACACGACATCAACCACGATAATTTTACAGATGTGACACTTGCGAAACGCCTTTCGGTGTTTAATAAATGGTCGGTGGATAGAAAAAATAACCGTGTGGCAGACATGGCTTTTCGTCTTGTACGAGAAAATCGCAACGGCGGAGAACTACAATGGACACCAGAATTTGAAGGAACAGACAGCATTTATGGCGAAGTTATCCGTACCAAACGCTACGAATTTATCGCCAATTATCAGTTGCCTTTTAATCATGAAAAAATTATGTTTAACCTTTCTGCAAACGCTCACAAACAAGAAAGTTATTACGGCACAACGCCTTATTTTGCCAATCAAAACATCGTTTTTAGCCAGCTGACTTGGGATAAAAAACTCAACGAAAAACACGATTTTTTGTTCGGAATTGGGCATCGTTACACGTATTATGATGACAATACGCCTGTCACAGCCAACAAAGAAAATACGAAAAATCAGCCTGAGAAAAAATCATTATTGGGTGGTTTCATACAAGATGAAATCACGCCAAACGAGCGTTGGAAACTCATTGCTGGACTTCGCTATGACCGTAGCAATGTGCATGGAAATATTCTCTCGCCACGCTTGGGTGCAAAATATAAACTCAACAATTTCAATGCTTTACGTTTGAATTTTGGCAACGGATTTCGTGTAGTTAATGTGTTTAGTGAAGACCATGCTGCACTGACGGGCGGACGAAAAGTTGTTTTTGTCAATGAATTAAAACCCGAACGCTCTTGGAATGGCAACTTGAATTTTACTCGTTTTCAGTCGCTGCCGAAAGGCTTTTTGAACCTCGATTTGAGCCTTTTTTATACCTATTACAACAATAGAATTATTGCTGATTATTTGACAAATAGTGAGCAGGTAATTTATGATAATCTGAAAGGTTTTGCTGAAAATTATGGCGCATCATTTAACACCGATTGGACGATTGGCGCAAGTTTTAAAAGCACAATTGGCGGCACTTTTATTCGTTCTTATACACATGAAAACGCTACGAAAAAAGAGCAAATCCAAACACCACGATTTACGGGTAATTACTCTTTTTCCTATCATTTTTTAAAACCCAATTTGACCCTTGATTTTAATGGCTATGTGTATAGCCCAATGTTATTGCCTGTTTTTGAAAACGATTATCGCCCCGAACGCTCACCTTTTTTCAACGTCAGCAATTTGCAATTGACTAAACCTTGTAGAAATGGTGTAGAAATTTATTTTGGAATAAAAAACATATTCAATTTTTACCCAAAAGAAGACATTATTATGCGTGCTTTTGACCCTTTTGACAAACAAATTCAAGTCAATAATCCGAACAATTACACATTTGACCCTTCGTATAATTACGCACCCGTGCAAAAGAGGAGAGTATTTTTGGGCGTGCGGTGGAAATTGAAGTAAAAACCTTTCTCCATTTCAAAAAAAATTCTTCTTTTAGGTAAATAATCTAAAAAGAAAAACTCAGCACTTAACGGAACTAATCGACACTTTTAAATGTTGTGAACTATTCTAAACCAACAAGTTAAAAGAATTATTGGCTTTACAGACTTACAACTTATTATTCACATTTCCAAGATTTTAAGCAATTTATGGCAGAAACACTTTTTATACCGAAATCTAAGACTCGAAAAGACATTTATGCGGCAATTGTCCCTCAAATCGAATCAATTGTAGCCGTAGAAAGCGATTTTATTGCTAATTTGGCAAATATTTCAGCAGTCTTAAAAGAAGCGTTTAGCTTTTTTTGGGTTGGTTTTTACTTAAAAAAAGGCGAGCAATTGGTCTTAGGCCCATTCCAAGGGCCGCTGGCTTGCACCCGTATCAATTTCAATAGAGGTGTCTGCGGACATTGCTACACGACGAAGCAAACCGTTATTGTACCTGATGTAGAGGCGTTCCCTGGACATATTGCTTGTTCATCAGCTTCAAAATCAGAAATTGTATTGCCTGCGTTTGATAAAAATGGAAATGTTTTTTTGGTTTTAGATGTAGATGCTGATGTTTTAGATGATTTTTCGGAAATAGATGCAGAAGGCTTAGAAAAAATTATGCGAATCATAGAAAAATTAGAACGCTAACTATCAGAAAATCAAAAAGTTATAATTTTAATAAAAAAAATATGACTTTTTTTTATTAAAATACTTGTAAAATAAAAAAACATGACGTATCTTTGCACCGCTAAACGAAAAAGATACATCGTATATTTTAAGTTCAGTGCAAAGCTAAGAGGTTTAATCTCAGGAGAGATGGCAGAGTGGTTTAATGCGGCGGTCTTGAAAACCGTTGTGCCGTGAGGTACCCGGGGTTCGAATCCCTGTCTCTCCGCAAAGTAAGAAACTCGTTGTGATTCAGTTCGCAACGAGTTTTTTTAGTTTAACATTCTAAATTTGGGATTCTAATATCTTAAATTCACGATTGTTGCGCTACATTATACATTCTAACAAAAAAACCTAACAATACCATGTCAGTATCAGAAAAACTTGCAGTAATTAAAGCAGCCAAAGCTGCTGCCAACCTAAAAGCAGGAGAAGATTTTTTAGCAGAAAATGCAAAACGTGAAGGAGTCATCAGTGTTGGCTCTGGGTTACAATATGAAATTATCAAACAAGGTGATGGCAGAATCCCTACGATTGATGGCAGTGTTACTTGTCATTATGTTGGAACATTGATTGATGGCAAAGTTTTTGATACTTCTCGTCAAAGAAACAAACCTGCAACGTTTGAAGTCTGTGGTGTTATCGCTGGTTGGACAATTATTTTGCAGCTCATGCCCGTTGGTAGCCATTGGAGAATCTTCGTTCCGTCCCATTTAGCGTATGGAAAAGAGCAGGTAGGTATGCACATTGCGCCCAATTCTACTTTGATTTTTGAAATCGAATTACTAAAATAAAAAATTTCTATTTAATAAATTCTAAAAAAGGGGTGAAAATCTGTGACATACATAAGTCATTTTTTTAAATATATAAACAATTGACTATTTGTGACATGGTTAAACATCTTCTTAGTTTTCGTGACACTGTATATTTTTTTATATCATTCCGAAAAACCACCTATTTATCATACTTTATATAATATTTTATTTGATATATAAAATAAAGTACAATAAAGCTCAAATGTTAATAAAAATAGAATTTATATAAAAAATTTAAATTTTCTTTCCAAAATATTGGCAAATTAAATATATTTCCCTTATTTTTGTCCATAGTTTTACCTCCCTATTTAATAGTGTTGTGACATTGATTCGGTTCTCCCCAAATGTTACGCACGATGTACTCCTATTCACAAACACAACAATAGATTCGTCAAATCAATTTTATTTATACATTGATTTGATAATCAATTTAATATGTATTGTAAATATGGAGATATAATCTACGTGTTTGTATATAGAGTAATTTATAAAAGCGATTCTAACAATTTAAATTTTTGATATGAGTAAGAACTTACGCACATCGTTCATTCTTTTTTTACTGACTTGTTGCACTTTTTTACAGAATGTAACAGCACAAAACCCAAGCAACATCAAGCTGGAATATCAGGATTTGAACACCATTCCTGATAAACTTAATGTTTGTGGTGATCCAGATGAAGTAACTGTAATACTGTCCACAACGGGTAGTTCTCCTTTGATGAGAAGTAACATTACGGCAGCATTAAATTTATTCAAAGGTGTTCGTTTTGTGAAATTGATTGAATCCAAATCTACGCCTGGCGTAAAGATGTTGGATACGAGCAACATTAATAAACCTATCTTTGGCATTCCCAACCTTACAGGAACGGGCGAAGTAACCTCTGTCAAAATCACTTACCAAATTTCTGCGGATTGTGAATTTTTAGATACACTTGCCAAAAATAATAACCTTACTGTTTTTGATACTTGGAATATCAAGTATGATTTAGGTACTCAAAAAGACCTTGTCGAGATTGAGCAAACGGCTGAATACCGTGATGCTTTTGAAGTACCTGTTTTTTCATTGGGTATTTTAGACAAATTCAATACGCCTTACAAAGCAGACGATTGTTTTGACCGAAATGTACAAATCACCAACTCTGGTTTGGAAGGAAGCGTGGCTGTTATTACCTATTCTGTTACTTATGGGCCAGGACTTACCTATAAAGGAGTGTTGGCAAATGGTCAGGATATTCCTTTTACAAAAACACCGCAAGCGAATGGCGATACTACTTTGACCATTCGTATCACTGGTATTTACTTCAAATTCAATAAAATTGGTAGCGGTGCTGGCAATGGCAACGGAACATTTGACCCTGACGAAAACCTTATCGTTAAGGAAAGAATCTGTGTTGTCAATTGCAATAAACCAACTTATAGCACACATACAGTGGCTTGGGGCTGTTATGGCAAACAATGCGATGTCAAATCTATCAATAGTTTGATTCCTGTTGGTGTTGGTACACCAAATCCTATTTTTACCAATAGTGGCTCTGTTCCGAACCAAGGTGTTGGTTATTGCCAAGAAGGAATCTCAGTAGTGAATTACAAAAACCAAGGAACAGAATCTGACCCTGGTTTTGGGACAATGTATGATGTGATTACAGGTGTTGGTATTGGAGGAAAGTTCCAAACCAAGATTTTAGGCTATAAAGTAAATAGCTTAACCATTGCAGGGAAAACCATTCCTTTAACCAATAGCTCATTGATTGATTTGGGTAAAAATGCAATTTTTAAAACAAATCCTGACGGCCCAGGCGGTTTGGAAGATTTAGATAAAGATGGTTATTTCGACGATTTGAAAATTGGCGAATCGTATGAAATGATTTTTAAATATGATTATTTGTGCGGAGAACAAAAAGATACTTTTTTCTGTACCAATCCAAGAGATGTTGCGGTTAGTGCCATTTCGAGCTACCGCAATGCTTGTAATGAGCGCATTGATAAAATTAGTGAAAACTATTTGAATGTTTCTAATAACAACAATGGTTTTGAAGATGTATCAGATCCTGATGCTTTTATCAATAAGAACGATACATTCTATGTTAATCACTCCGAAGAGCGTAGTTTATTCTTTTTTGAAAAAAATTGTGGCGGAACAGAAGTTCTATATGCTAAGGTTTATTTGCCAAAAGGTGTCATTCCTGTATTGGCGCAATCGGGTCTATTCAAAAATGGTAACTCAACTCCTTTGGCACTCAAATCAGACAAAATCAGCAATGATACTTTGTATTTGACATTTGATGCGTCAGAGCCATTTTTAGGAGGAAAATATGACTTGCGTTTGGCTTTTTATGCCAATGCTTCTGCAAAACCTGGATTTACGCAGTTTCCTTTTGAGTTTGGCTTTTATTGTCCAAAATGCGATTGTAGAGCCACTTGGTATTGTAACACTATCCAAGGACCAAAACTACACTTAGCAGATGCTTGTATTACAGGTATTTGTCCTAAAGGTGTCCGTACAACCGCTTTTGATATAAAACGTAAGACTTTCGGTTACACTGATGCTACTTTCAAAACCAAATTTGATGTATCAAAAGCAAATAAAAAAGTAGCGATTTCTTGCGATTCTGTTGAAATCAGAGTAAAAGCAGAAGTTGGCGATGTCGCTATTACTGATGGCTTAGGTATTGGAATCAATTACTCAGGCGTTATCGAAAAAGATGTTCCAGCAACAAATTTGGGTCAAATCTTAAAGTTTGGAAAAGGGAAATTAATCATCAACGGTACGACAACTTGTGATATTGATGGCTCAAAAGCAAAATTTGTTCCTGCGCAAGATAAAAAATTACGCATTGATTTGAACGATTGTTTGAAAAGCAAAGGCATTACTTTGAACAAGTGTGATAAATTAGAATTTATTGGAAGTTTTGCGATTGATCCAGATGGGCCATATTCTGTACAATTCAAAAACATTCCAAAATTGCGTGGTTTCATGTACGGAACAGATGGAACAACAGAAAACTCTTGTGATGATTTTGGTGATAATTTTATTGTTGCCAAAAACAAAACATTGTTTGACTTCCCGACAAGTGCAAACTTCCCGAAAGGTTGTGCTACGGCAGATATGGATTACAAGTTGATTACCGTGAACAATGGTTTTAAAGATTATTTTGGAAAAGAATACCGTCAGGCGGTTCGTCCTGATTCTATTTTCATAAAGTTTGACCCAGCAATGATTCAAGCATTTGAAAAATTAGATGTAAGCTATTCAATTCCAGGACACCCTGTTTTTGGTAGCAATCAAATTCCATTAGGAACATTAAAAAATGCAGTAAGTGGTAAGTTTTCGGTAGATTTTGATACCGTTGCTTATAGAATTCCAGCATTGAACAATATTTCTTACTATTCATTCTTGTTCAGAATTACGGCAGTTCCGAATTGCAAGGCATTGACAGGAAGTACAAAAGGCGACAATCGTTTTGATTTTGACGCTACGCTAAAATATGTAGATAGATATTATGCAAAAGAAATTGGCGATGGCTCTTGTGCGCCAGATTCAACTTCATTCATAGACAACGATGTATATTATACAGAACCTCCAATTTTATCGTTCAATGCTATCAGCAATCCAAATTTTGATTTGGTAGGTGATACCGCAGTTTGGACAGTAAAATTGTGTGATATAGCAACCAACGCTGATGCAGGAAGTACTTTTGTTGCCATCGAAAATCCTAACGACAAATTAGACATTGTTGCAATGGATTTGATTGACGGAGCAAAATTCACGCCTTTGACAGTGAAAAAATATGGTACAGGCAATCGCAATGCTTTTGCTTTGACAAAAGGCTTAAAAGCATCAGACGGCTTTAATCCAATTGCTGATGTTTGTGCAACAGTTCGCATCAAGGCTTTGGTGAAATCTTGTGGCTCTTTCCAAGTGCAGTCTTTGACAGGTTGGAATTGTACACCGCCAACTGACCCGAATTGGAATCCATCAAACCATCCTCCATGTGAAAACTTGCAGCAGACATTGCGTGTTGTTGCTCAAGAACCGATGGTTGATGCTGAATTAGATGAAGGATTTAATAAAAACCCTGACCTTTGCGATACCGTTTATTTGGATTTACGTGTAAGAAATACAGGGCAAGCAAATGCTTTTGACGTGAAAACTCAGATTTGGATTCCAGCTTTTGGTGCTACTTTAGTACCAGGAAGTATCGAAATGGCGTACCCTTCGGGCGCAGCATTTAAGAAAATTCCTGACCCAATCAAAGGTGCAACAACGACAAAAGGTATCGTTTATACTTATAATGATTTTAAAGGTTTGAATACTTATTTGGATCAAACAGGTTTAAATGCGTTCAATGTTGCAAATCCGACGGATTCTAATGAGTTCAAAATCCGTTACCGTGTCGTGACAGATTGTGAATTCAAGTCAGGTTCTTTGTCTTTCTTTGCTATTCAAGGCAGAAAAGGTTGCGGTGAACCAACCAACTTAGAAACGGGCGAATCAAAACCTATCAAAATCAAAGGAACACAATTGCTCAACAATCAAAGAATCTTTGACATCAAAATCACTGATAATACCTTGATTGTTCCAACGTTGATTTCTACTATAGAATTGGAAGTAAAAAATACAACAGTTAATATAAGTGATACAACAGATAAAATGACCATCACTTTGCCTTCTGGTATTCTTTATGAGCCAGGAACATCACAAGGTGTAAAACCAGCAGGTTACAATCCTGGCGAACCAACCATTAAATTGTTGGGCAACCAACAAGTATTGACTTGGCAAATTGCAGCAGGTTTGAAAAAAGATTCTACTTGTATCATTAACTTCTTTACAACTACGCCAGATTTTGATTGTGAAAACGTTCCAATTTTTGAAGCTGCAATTGCTACAGTTGTTCAGCGTGCAATTGTTTGTAAAAGTAATCCGACTGGAAAAGCGTGTATTCTTGATGTGATTACTTCTTCGGGAGGACAAGATTACATTGAGTTGCCAGTGAGTACAGAAGGCGCATTGGGTATTGATTTCAAAAAGGTAACTTCTGTTTGTGACGGAAGTGGCAACGAAAAAATAACTATTTTAGGTGATTTGGCGAATTTGGATTCTATTCCTTTCCCTGATTTCCCTATTGATGTTACTTATTTTTATGATGATAATGACAATGGAGTATTGGATTCATTAGAAGATATTGTAAAATTCTTCCCTGAAAATGGCCCATTGGATATTGGAGAGAAAAAGGCGGTAACTCACGAAATCGTAGTAGAAGGCGCACGTATTTGTAAGTTGCGTGTACAAGTGAATGCAGAAGGTACGTCTTGCGGATTGCAGTCGTTCCCTGTTCCTGCACCACAATTGCAATTGGGTAAAGACAAGGATTTCTGTGCATTCCCAGGCGATGACATTACAACCAAAATTGGTGACGATAAGTGTAGTGGACTGACTTATCAGTTCAATTGGCAAGCGGTAGATCCACTTTACTCAGGTTTTATTTCTAATCCAAGTTCTCAAAATCCTACGTTAAAATTCAAGTGGGACAATCAAACACCTGATTCGATTGGTTTTTATGTAGAAATTGATAGAGGTACAGGTTGTGATTTGAGCAGCGATACATTGTTTATTTTTAGAGATACAAAAGATACTCCAAAAGCAGGAATTTCTATTTTGAATGATAAATTGTGTTCAGGAACATCAACTACTTTGACTGCCAATGGCGGTACAAAATACGAATGGACTGATGCAAGTGGTTTGTCATTGGGAACAGCTACGACATTGCAAATTACACCAAAAGCCCCTACTCGTTACTTTGTAAAAGTAGCAAATGATGCTGGTTGTAAAGATACTACAAGTATTTTTGTAACACCGATTCCTACACCAAACGTAGTGGCTTCACCAGACATAACGATTTGTTATGGTACAATGAAGCAAATCAGTACGATTGTGACAGGCGGTTCAAACAACTACTCTTTCAACTGGACACCAGCTTTGGGCTTAAACAATCCGACCATTTCAAATCCTGTTGCAAAACCAGTAGAAACAACAGTTTATACAGTAACTGCAATTGATGCAAATGGTTGTAAAGGTTCTGACGAAGTACGTGTTCAAGTAGATACTTGTGTAAAATGTATGCCGCCAATCTTAGATTTGACTCAGATTGTAAAGGCAAAATGTGGTCAAGCAAATGGTTCTATCACGGTTTATCCTTGGGGCGGACATTTGGACAAATACATTTACCGTTGGTCGCCAAATATCGGAAAACAAGGTGGTTTTGGTGAAACCCGTTACGAATTGCCAGCGGGCGTTTATTCTTTAGAATTATTATTAAAAGAAGATACACTTTGTAACAACAGCTTCAAAATTGTTGTGCCAAACAGTGGTGATTTTTCAGAAGCAAAAATTATTGTAGGTAGTATTTCAAATCCTTCGTGTGGAAGTAGTGCCAACGGTTTTGTAAATTATGCGGTGATTTATCCAAATGATTTCTTGTTCCCTGCAGACACCATTATTACAGATGGCGTAAATACTTACAAAAACGGTCAATTGCCAACAGGTCAATTTTTTATTAATATTTATAATAAAAATAAATGTTTGACAACATCTGCACCGTTCACGATTTCTAACGTTAATGGAGATATTTTAACAGTGTTTAGCAAAACAACTGACGCTTGTGATTCTACCAATACAAAAGGTACGATTGATTTGACAATAACAGGAGGAACTTCTCCTTTCACATTCAATTGGGCAGATATTGCAACAGGTATTGAGCCAGAAGACCGAACAGGTTTAGCAAAAGGTGTTTATAATGTAAGTGTTACAGATGCAAAAGGTTGTGCTGCAACACATTCTGCAACAGTAAAATCTTGTGCAGCTGACAATGGAAATCCAACTGGCGGCGGAAAAGATTCTACTTTGACTTTAACATTAAAATCAACAGTCAATGCCAAGTGTTCTGGTGATGCAAATGGTGAAGTGAGCGTAGAAATTACAGCAAAACCAACTTCTTACGGCATCGGAACAAAAGGAATCATTACAGACAAACAAGGTACAAAAGAATACGACAATGGTACATTGACTGCTGGAACATACTTATATGTAGTATATGACAGCAAAAATAAGCCAAAAGATACATTGGAGTTCACGATTACAGCACCGCTTCCAATTACAGCAACTTCTTCAATCACAGATGCTTGTAAAACCGTTTTGGGAACAATTACCTTGAATGTAGCTGGTGGAACTGCTCCTTATACGTACAAATGGTCTGATTTGACAACTGCAAATCAGCCAAAAAATAGAACTGGTTTGACAAAAGGAACATACTCGGCAACAATTACAGATGCCAACAATTGTTTGTTCCCACTTGCGCCAATGGAAGTGAAAGAATGTAAAGATACAACAGGTGGTGGCGGAAATCCAACAGGTTCATTGACACTTTCTATCAAAGGTAAAACCGACCTTAAATGTTTTGGTGATGCGAATGGTAAAGTTGAAATGCTTGTAACTGGTGATTCGGCAACGATTGCGACTTCTAAGTTCAAGATTTTGAATGATATAGACAAGACAGAAGCGACCAACGGAAGTTTGAAAAATGGTATTTACTTGTACATTATTTATGACAGCAAAAACGTTGCAAAAGATACTTTCTATTTCACTATCAATCAGCCAGCGGCTGCATTAGCAGCAACGGCAACAGCAACGGAATCTTGTAAAACAAAGTTGGGTACAATCACTTTGAATGTAACAGGTGGAACAACGCCATATACTTACAAATGGTTGGATTTGACAACTGCAAATCAGCCAAAAGACCGTATTGATTTGACAAAAGGTTCTTACAGCGTAGAAATTACTGATGCAAATGGTTGTAAAACCAATTTAGGAGATATTATTGTAAATGAATGTAAAGATACAACGGGCGGTGGCGGAAATACACCTTGTGCTTTGAATGCTTTTGCTTCTCAAAACAGCATGAATGTTTATTTGCCAAATTGTAGCGATGTGACTTATGTTTGTATTCCATTGAGCAAAGATTCATTGTCTTTGACATTAAACGGTTCTCCTTTGGTGATAAAACCATGCAAAGGTTCTTATTACAGTGTTGCAAAAGTAAGTGGAACAACACTTGCTATCAAAAATTGGACAATTGGAACAAAGACTTATAATGCAAATGTAAAAACGCTTCAAGAAGCAGCAGACTCTTTGAAAAAATGGGATTCAGCTGGTAATTGGGCTTATGATGTAGAAACTAAGCACATCACAGGCGGTGCAAATGCGCAAACTTACGGAACTTTGACCATCGAAGATGCAACAGGTGCTATGCCAATTGTTCACTCGTTGTACTATACAAAAGGTGCTGATGGTTCATTGATTAAGCTAAATAAAGGCGATTATACGATTGTTGCAACTGACAACAAAGGTTGTTTAGACACTTTGAATATTGCAGTTAAATGTGATTTCAAAGCTCCAAAACCTGATACTATTTATGTAACAACATTTATCGGAGAAAGCCAAACGGGTTGTTTGGACGTTACAGAATTGTCAAGTGCGCCAGTAAGTACGTCCGAAGGTTGTATGAATCAAGTTTTGGCAACAATGGCTATGCAGCCTAATTATTGCATCAAGTTCACAGGTATCAACTTAGGTGCTGATACACTTTGCTACACGACTTGTGATAAGTACGGTATTTGCGATGTGACTTATGTTGTTTTGGAAGTGATTAAACCTTTCCAAGACATTACAGATACTATTTTTGTTGGTGAAGATAAAATGCAATGTATTCACCCGAAAGATTACGGAATCAAAGGAGCATTTACCATCAAAACCACTTGTGATGCAAAAGTAGATGGCAACATTTCATTTGTTGTCAATCAAGCAAATGGTTGTATTGAATATACTGGTTTGAAAATTGGAAACGATACGATTTGCGTTGAAGTTTGTGAAACCATTTCTAAAAAATGTGCAAACTTTAAGATTTTTGTCAATGTAAAACCAAAAATCATCAATGGCAACAATATCAACTTGACCTACTGCCGCACTATTTTCATAGATGATTTCTACGATTATTGCGTGGACACAATTCCTGTTAAGATTGATAAACCAGTAAGTATCGTCAATCTTTGTCCAAACAAATCTGGTATTGTTGATTTCAAAATTAATTCTGGAACATTCTGCGTGAACTACAAAGGCTTAAAAGCTGGCTTAGATACCGCTTGTATTAAAGTATGTGATGCTGACAATAATTGCGTAACGATTAAGATGTGCATCACCGTAATTCCTGTAATTGTATTGCCAATTGCACGTGATGACCGTGACACGACTTATGTAGGTGGAAAATTACTCGTTGATGAAATGAAAAACGACATCATTCCAGGTAAGTTAGTATCAATGAAACTATTGACACAGCCTTCGCTGGGTGTCGTGACGATGAGTAGTACGATGAAAGTCGAATACCGTTCTACCAAAAGTGATTGTAATGTGTTAGATACTTTCCATTACAAAATCTGTAACCAAGACGGTTGTGATTCAGCGACGATTGCCATTTATATCAAGTGCGCAAAAATCAAAATTCACAATGGATTCTCTCCAAATGAGGACGATACCAACGAAACTTTCTTCATTGAAGACATCGAAGCATTCCCGAACAGCGAAGTTCGTGTATTCAACCGTTGGGGCAATGAAGTATTGAACAAAAAAGGTTATCAAAACGATTGGAAAGGTACTTGGAACGGCGATAAACTTCCTGATGGTACATATTTCTACATCATTGATTTACAAGATACAGAACGCAGTATGTACAGCGGTTATTTAGAGATTAGACGATAAATATGATTTGATGATTTATAAAAAAAAACGCCTTTCGAGTAAAAACTTGAAAGGCGTTTTTTTATAAAATAAATTATTGTTTTTTACTAAACACAAGTCCCAACAAAACCCAACCTGCGATAAAAAACACACCTCCAATAGGTGTTACAACACCAATTGCTGGAATGTTAATCCCATGTAATTCCCTTGTAGTAAGGTAATAAATCGAACCAGAAAAAAGCACAATACCTATAGTAAAGCACCATGCCGCCCAAGTTAATTGTTTTGACGGCATCTGAGCGAAAAAATTACCCGTTGCCATCATTGCAAAAACATGGTAAAACTGGTATTTTACTGCCGTATCAAAACTGATAAGTGATTCCGCAGAAACTTTACCTTTCAAACCATGCGCTCCAAATGCTCCAATCATTACTGCTGTTGCACCAAAAATAGCCGCTGTTGTTAAGATATTTTGACTTGTTTTCATAAAAATTGATATTACAAATAATTATTCATTTTTAATTATTCATTTTTAATTATTTAAAAGCCTAAAAGCGATTTCATTTTATCAAAAATAGAAGTATTTTCATAGATTCCTGAAAAATGTTCCGCACCTGGACCATAAGCAAAAACAGGAATCATCGTAGCGGTATGGTACCAATTTTTAGTTTTTTCGTCCATAACATCACCAAAACCACCAACAATATTGTTGATTTTTGAGCCTTTGAGGACAGCAAAACCACCCGTTTCGTGGTCAGCGGTGACAATTACAAGCGTATTTCCATCTTTTTTGGCAAATTCCAATACTTCACCAACGGCTTTGTCAAAATCAATCATTTCTGTAGTGATATAGTTGGTATTACCAGCGTGACCGCCCCAATCAATTTGAGAACCTTCAATCATCGCAAAAAAACCTTTTCCATTGGTTCTTTTTTGTAAAAAATCAACCGCAAATTTGCTTGCAAAAGGCAGATAATCACGACCTTGTTCCACAGGAACAGGATGCTCATTGGCTGTAAAATAAGCCAAATTTTGAGTCGTTTGTGTCAGGTTTTTCAATTCATCTTTAAAATCACCCGATACGAGATAACCTTTTTTTTCTAACTCTTCACAAAGATTGCGATTGTCTGTTTTTCTTTGGTCAAAATATTTTTTTCCACCACCGATGAACAAATCCACTTCTGTTTTTAAAAAATAAGTAGCAATATTTTCAAATTCGTCCCGTTTTTTGCTGTGCGCAATAAAAGATGCTGGCGTTGCGTGTTCAATCGTACAAGTTGCGACCAAACCCGTCGGCATACCACGTTCTTCGGCATATTCCAAAATGGTTTTACAAGGAATCGTGTCAGCGTTCATGCCAATAGCCGCATTATATGTTTTGCAACCACAAGAAAAAGCCGTTGCACCAGCCGCAGAATCCGTAATCAAATCCTTGTCGGCAGGGTAATTCTTGTGCAATCCAACAATTGGAAATTGCTCCAAGTTTAGTTTGTTGTTGTTCATGTACATTCCGCCAGTGATTTGGCTGAGTCCCATACCGTCGCCAATCATCAAAATAACGTTTTTAGGTTTTTTATTGATGGCATGACCGCTTGGTAATTTTGAAGAATTACAAGCCAATAGTGTAAAAAGTAGAAAAGGTAAAAAGAGTAAATGTTTCATAAATTTGTTTTTTTTAAATTAGTATCTAATTCGAATATTGAGTTAGATAATCAATGACAAAAAAGAGTAGATTTTCGTTATTGCAGTTTTATTATTAGTAACAGTTTTGGGAATTATTTATCACTTTTGCAGTTTTTTTTTACCACGGAGAAACGGAGAACACAGAGTTTGGCAAAAAAATTAGCCTTCGGCTAATTTTTTTGTCCTCCGTGACCTCTGTTTCTCCGTGGTAAAAATAAAAAATCTTCGATTTTTTCGACGCTAAACAATTACCAGTTTTGATTACAAACAGTTTCTTTCCGTATGAATAGCATAGTTGTACTTACAAAAGTCGTTTACAACGCCAATTGAGGTAATTAACCATCAACCAAAAGTTTTTAAACGCTGGATTTTTTGTCTGTTTGTGGTGATAACGGTAATAAATTTGTTGGATAATAACTGCCAATCGAAACAACCCATAGACTTCATAAAAAGTAAAATCCTCTTTTGAAAAATTCATTTTTTCACAATAATACGCCACCACTTCATCACGTTTCAACATCCCTGCGAGGTGCGTCGGTTGTCGTCGTATTTTTTTCATAAAAAAATCATCATCAGCTTGTACCCAATACGCCAACGAATTGCCCAAGTCCATCAAAGGATCACCGATTGTCGCCATTTCCCAATCTAAAACACCAATAATTTCAGTTGGGTTTTCAGGATTCAGAATTACATTATCAAAACGGAAGTCATTGTGAATGAAGCACTTGCGTTCATTTTTAGGCATATTATTTTTCAAAAAAGAAATTACTTTTTTACAACTTGGAACGTTCCACGTTTTGGCTTTTTCGTAACGACCACACCACCCTTCTACCTGCCTTTGAATGTAACCTTCGCCTTTTCCAAAAGTATTCAAACCCGTTTTTTCAATGTCAATTTGGTGTAATTCTATCAATTTATCAATCACATTAAGGCACATCTGGCGGGTTTGCGCTTCGCTCAAAACCAATGCTTTTGGCATATTTGCCCGAGGAATAATGCCCGTTATTTTTTCCATAATGTAAAATTCTCGACCAATAATTTGAGCATCATCAGAATAAGCAATCATGGTAGGAACGTAAGGATAATTGGGTTTGAGTGCCGCCATGATGTTGTGTTCCCGAGCCATGTCGTGTGCGCCTTTGGCTTTTGTGCCTTTTGGTGCTGTCCGCAAAATAAACTGCTGATTATCAACGTTTAATTGATAGGTCAAATTGGAAGCACCACCGCTAAATTGCTGCACTTCCAGATTGCCTCGCAAATTTGGCATTGTTTTTTTTAAAAAATCAAGTACCGCTTTTTCATCAAAAGCATCTTCATTTCGCAATGCTTTAGGTTGATCAATTACACTCATTTGTCAATGTTTCGTATATTTTTATCTTTTCAGACTGCGAAATTATGTAAAAAATTTCAAAGTAAAGTAAAAAAACATATCTTTGCCAAAAGATTAATACAAAATTCTTTTTTTCAAAATAAAATACATTTCTATGAAATATTTTTTAAGTATAATTTTGTTTTTATTAGCGATTCCTTTTAATATTGCATTGGCAAATGGCGAAAATCCAGATTTCATGCGCAGTATGGGTAAAATGTACGTAGTTGTCAGTGTTATAATTGCTACATTTATAGGCATTTTCATATTTTTAATGCTTTTGGATAAAAAAATATCAAAAGTAGAGAAGCAATTGAAGAATAAGTAAAAATTAGCCTTTTACATTTTAACTTTATTAGTATTCTAACCAAATAAGATAAATAAATGAGTTCACAAAATCATGCGTTTTATGAAAGCGTAATGCGCAACTTTGACAAAGCTGCTGCCCATGCCAACTTAGCAGAAGGTTTATTGGAGCAAATCAAGGTATGTAACGCTGTCTATCAGATGCACTTCCCAGTAAAAATCGGTGACGAAATCAAAGTTATCGAGGCGTATCGTGTTCAACACAGTCATCACCGCTTGCCAACCAAAGGCGGTATCCGTTATGCAGACAATGTTGATCAGCACGAAGTAATGGCTCTTGCTGCCTTAATGACCTACAAATGTGCGCTCGTAGATGTGCCGTTTGGTGGCGCAAAAGGTGGAATTAGAATCAATCCACGCAATTTTACAGAAAATCAATTGGAGCGAATCACTCGTCGTTATACGACGGAGTTGGTGCGTAAAAACTTCATCGGGCCTGGTATTGATGTACCCGCACCCGACTACGGAACTGGTCCTCGTGAAATGGCTTGGATTATGGACACTTATCAACAGCTCAAGCACGGCGAGATTGACTCAATGGCTTGTGTAACAGGAAAACCTGTCAATCAAAATGGTATTCGTGGTCGTGGTGAAGCAACAGGGCGTGGCGTTTTTTACGGAATCCGTCGCCTTTTCCACAAGGATTATACTGATGTTTTGGCAAAATTAGACTTGACACCAGGTTTAAAAGGCAAAACAATGGTGATTCAAGGTTTGGGAAATGTTGGTTCTCATACAGGTACAATTTCCATCAAAGAAGGTGGCGTAAAAGTTATCGGAATTGCAGAATATGAAGGCTCTATTTATGACCCTAACGGAATTGATGTTGCAAAATTGTTAGATTATCGTAAAGACAATGGCTCTATTTTGGGTTTCCCTGGAACGACTACGCTTGACAACCGCATGGCTGCACTCGAATTAGAATGTGATATTCTTGTTCCTGCGGCTTTGGAAAATCAAATTACGGCTGAAAATGCACCTCGTATCAAAGCAAAAATCATTGCGGAAGCTGCAAATGGTCCTGTTACGGCAGATGCAGAAGATATTTTGGTCAAAAAAAATGTTTTGATTATTCCAGATATGTACATCAATGCAGGCGGTGTTACCGTTTCTTATTTTGAATGGTTAAAAAACTTATCGCACCACCGTTTTGGTCGTATGGAAAAACGTTTTGACGAAAGTCAATACAATAAAATGGTTGATTTGGTCATTGAAATGACTGGAAAAACGTTGAGCGAGCGTGACCGTGAACAATTGGTTCATGGTGCTGACGAGTTAGATTTGGTTCGCTCTGGTTTAGAAGATACCATGATTGGTGCTTTTGATACCATCATGGCAGAATGGAAAGAAAATCCGACCATCGAAACCATGCGTACCGCAGCATTTGTCGTTGCTTTGAAAAAAATCGGCGGCGATTACGCAATGCTGGGTATTTTTCCGTAATGAATAATTTGTAATTGTAAAATACAAAAAACCACTGTTTATCTTATTGATACACAGTGGTTTTTTTATAACTATTTACCAGTTTTGCAGTTTTTTCACCACGGAGAAACGGAGAACACTGAGTTTGACAAAAAAATTAGCTTTTGGCTAATTTTTTTGCCTCCGTGACCTCTGTTTCTCCGTGGTGAAAATAAAAAATCTTCGATTTTTTTCGACGCTAAACAGTTACGGTTTTTTTATATAAAAAAATATATTTCAGCTAAGAAAAGTATTAAAAATTGGCTAATAACTAACTTTAAATTATTATTTTAGCTAAAAAAATAAAAAATATTAGCTAAAAATAATAATAATTTGTATATTTGCGCTGAAAAATACAATAAAAATGGCTGAAATAATTGGAAGAAAAGAAGAAATCTCCTTATTAAAATCCTTAAAAGATAGTGATAAATCAGCCTTTGTAGCTGTTTATGGTCGAAGGAGAGTTGGTAAGACATACTTAATTCGCTCGTTTTACGAAGGGAAATTTACGTTTCAACTTACAGGTATTGCCAACGTTGGAACAACAAACCAACTTGCTAATTTCCATTCCGCTTTTGTCCGAAATTTTCCACAATTTGAGGACAACCCATTTCCAAATGATTGGTTTCAAGCATTTCAACAATTAATCAACAGTATTGAGAGTATTGATGACACGGAAAAAAAAGTATTGTTTTTTGATGAATTGCCTTGGTTAGACACACCAAACTCGCAATTTATTCCAGCTTTAGAGCATTTTTGGAACAGTTGGGCAAGTACAAGGAGCGACATTACATTGGTTGTTTGCGGCTCGGCAGCCTCTTGGATGATCAATCAACTTATCAATAATACAGGAGGTTTGTACAACCGAGTAACGCATCCTATCCGATTAGAACCTTTTACGCTGTCAGAATGTGAATCTTTTTTTAAAGCAAAGTCACCTGGTTTTGACCGCTACCAATTGCTACAATTGTACATGGTTTTTGGTGGGATTCCTTTTTATTTGGACTTTATAGATACTCGCAAAAGTGCAACACAAAATATAAACGACCTGTGTTTTAGCCAACGAGGTAGGTTGCGTGATGAATTTCAAAAACTTTATGCTTCGCTTTTCAAAAAGGCAGACAAGCACATTGCTGTTATAGAAGCTCTTGCTCAAAAAGCAATTGGATTGGAACGTGAAGACTTATTAAAAAGTGCTAAAATTTCTAATGGAGGCTCGTCAAGCGTTATTTTAAGGGAGTTGGAAGAAAGTAGTTTTATCAGAAAATACAACGCTTTTGGAAAATCAAAAAACAATACCATTTATCAGCTAACAGATTTTTATTCGCTTTTTTACTTAAAATTTATTAAAAACAAGAGTACCTTTGACGATAATTTTTGGATAAACGGAATTGATACGCCTGAGATTCGAGCTTGGAGTGGCTACGCTTTTGAGCAAGTCTGTTTGCTGCATCTACCTCAAATCAAAAATGCCTTGGGTATTGGAAGTGTACAAACCCAAACGTCTGCTTGGATTGGAAGCGACGGAAAACATAAAGCACAAATTGACCTTGTTATTGACCGTCGAGATCAGGTTGTTAATCTTTGTGAAATGAAATTTTCAATCAAACCGTTCACCATCGAAAAAGAATATGCTGAAAACTTACAAAAAAAAATAGGTGTTTTTAGAGATGTTACAAAAACAAAAAAAGCACTTTGGCTTACATTTATCACTACTCATGGTTTGACACAAAACAGTCATGCCCAGTCTTTGGTGCATCAGTCATTGACGATGGACGCATTATTTTCATAATTTTTAAACGTATAAAAAATATGTACGAATTTTTAATTTTTCTTGTTTGGGGCATTTTTGTCGCCATTTTATTTTTAAATGTTTATTTTCGAGTAAAAGTTTTTAAAGTATATAAAAACTTAGTGCAAAATCGTGTACAGTTTGATGCCTTAGATACTTTCAACAAAGAAAAAATGGAATCCGTAAAACAAAAATACCCTTCTAATGCTGCTGATATTGACACTTTTATGAGCCATATTCAGTTTTCTACCCGATTGGCAAGTGTTTTGGTTGCATTGATTAGTATTTTTGGAGGAATTTTGATGTATTTTAGAGAATGAAATCTTCATAGTAATTGATAATTAAAAATGAATAATTAAAAATTCTGTCGTAGTGTAAATCTACGGTGTCATTTTTAATTATTCATTTTTAATTATTTTGCAGTTTTCTTTTTCAGCAACGTTCCGAACTCTTGCACCCAATAATCGCCTACGACAGAAACGCCCATTTCACGAAAATCTTTTTTCATCAAGTTTTCACAATGTGTAGGACTTTTTCGCCAAGCGATGAAGGCTTCTTTACCAGAAGTTTGCCCTTGCGCAATGTTTTCGCCATAGACCGCCCAGTTGTAGCCGACCGCATCAATGCGTTCTGCACCACTTTTTCCAGTTAAATCAATGTGGTTAAAATACTTGTTTTTGTACATATCCGCAGCGTGATGGTTGGCTGCCAGTTCTAAGCGGTTGTTCCAAGTTAAAGGCGGAGCTGGCGGATAGGTTTTGCTGCCACATTTACAGCCTTTTGCCCGAAGGGCGTTCACATCAAGCAGAATTTTTTCCTGCCACAATTCATTTTGAGCAAGTATATCACTTGCAAAAAAACTAATAAAAGTAAAAAAAAGCGTTATTCTTATCATATCAATGGTTTTATAAATAAACGATTTTACGCTACTTTTATTTTAAAACTCATCTTATTCGTTTCCCATCGTATTCATAACAAACACCAATTTTATTCAATTTTTCCATCAAATTATTGGCAAAAGCATTAGGAAAAACTGTTCCAGAATGTTCTTTTGCGGTATAATAACCCATTTTTTCTAAGATTTCGGTGGTCGCATCAGCACAATTAAAATCCAACATTTCGTAATTGATACAAGCCGTTTTGTAGTTTTCTATCATTCTCATTGCAAGATTCAGCCTTTTTCTATCCGTGTTGAATGTTATAGAATGATGATCAGCAGTGCGAATCGAATCCACCGACTTGTTCCATTCAAAATGCTGACTGCCCTCTTCAAATTTTGAGTCAGGCCAACCATCAAGAAAATAAGATTTTCCCGTTTTCAAATCCTTAACGCCAATGAACGCATGACCCCAATCCAAAGCTTTGCCACCCGACGAAGCCGAAGGCATTTTTTTATTCAAATGTTCTCGAGCTGCACGATAATAAACCGTTACCAAACCTTGATTTTTTTCGTTAATTTTTTCGCTGACACAAGTTAGAATTTCGAGCGTCAATTGTTGCGAATACGCAATGCTGTCATATAGAGTAGTGAATTTTTGCGTTGCACCATTCTTAAAATCAATCAATAATTCTTCCTTAAAAGTATGTAAAGGAATCATTTTCCATTGATTAACTTTCATCGCTGGTGTATAAACAAAGCCAATAGACTCATTTTCAAAACGTCCAATTAATTGATTATCAACGAGTTCCGTGTTCACTGAAATCTCTTGTCGCAATTCACACAACAACGATTTGCCTTTTATTTTTGATTTACAAAAAATAGTGTCCCTTTGCCTAAGCTCCGTCAAACTTCCATTTTTGTCAATAAAACACTTAACTCTGTATTGCTCGCTTCCCGTCAAATCATTACCAACTTTTATTTTATTTTTTATATTTAAAAAAATATACGACGGTTTTTGTGCTTGTAAAAAGGGTGTGAAAAGTAAAAATAAAAATAGTTTTCTAAAATAAAACATGGTGTGTTTGGATTGATTTCTTGTTCTTTTCAGGAATAGGAAATTACTTCAAAGAAAATACTAAGCCAGCGGTTTAATCCAAAAAAAATTTAGGCTTGATATAAAATACAGTATCAATAAAGTATAATATTTCATTAGCTGTTAATACATTTTCATCATGCAGATCTTCTAAAATAATGCCCAATTCTGAGTGGAAATAATCATTATTTTTAGTGTTAGAGAAACCATTGGCTTGCATAAATTCTTTTACTTGGTTCAAATCGGTAGCTTGGGTGGCTTGTATATAATTTTGCTCCACTAACGCATATAATATATCATCATCAGACCTGTAAAACCCAACTAAATTATAAGCTGTATCTGGAAAAAAATAGTTATTGAGCAACAAATTATTAAAATAATCCAGCCAAGAAGCATAATAAATAGCATCATTTAGCTTTAATACTTTATAGCTATCTTTAATGAAAACACGCTGTTCCGCACCAGCAGAAATAAACAACTTAAAATTAATATCACAATTCCAAATATGGTAATTATTGATATATTCAATTAATTTCTTTGTTTCTTCTCTTTTGTCTGACTCATTTCCTTGAGCTGTTGTACTTGTTCCAACGCTTGTTCGTAAGTATAAGGCAATTGCTTGGATAAGTGTTCCATTGCTAACTTCGCTCTTTCCTGAAAGGATATTTTGTAATTCATTTTTTACAGTTTTGATATTCACAAATAATTTTAATAAAATTTCCACCTTTGTAAGCAAAGATATCCGCAAAGGTACTTATTAATCACCAAAATTACAAATATAATTCCCTTTTGCCTTATTTTAAACATTCCCTTCTCCCAACTTTTATTTTATTTTTTACATTAAAAAAAATATATGATGGTTTTTGTGCTTGTAAAAAAGGTGTGAAAAGTAAAAATGAAAATAGTTTTCTAAAATAAAACATGGTGTGTTTGGATTGATACGTAGAGAAAAGGCACGCCTTTTCTCGTGTTACGTATGACTTTGCGTAGTGCGAGAAAAGGCGTGCCTTTTCTCTACGTGATATTGTTTGTTCAGAAAAAACATTGTGTATTCGGATTATTTAAAACTTCCCTTACCTATTTCTCCCAGCTTTTATCAAATAGACAATACCGCCAAACATCAGCCCGATGCCCAAAATGTAACAAATCATATTGACAGGATAAGTAGCGAAGTCAGGCGTATAAGCCAAACCTAAAATGAGAAAACCTAAAGTCATCGCAGCACCTGCGATTTTTTGTTGTGTTTGCAGTGTCATTTTTTTATGGTGTTTTTTTGAAGCCTTTCTTAAAATTTCAGACTCCATTATTTTTTTAATTGACAAAAGTAATTTAGTTTTTTCACAACTCCAAAAAAGATATTTCCTACTCGAAAATAGTACCTTAATATGACAATTTTTTGATGAAAAATCAAGTCAAAATTAAAAAATAATTTCGACCATAAAAATCATAAAATTAGAAAAAATACTCATATTTCAGTTTAATAAAAAAAATATTCATTTTTTTTGAAAAAATATTTTAATCATAAAAAATTGATTATCAATTACTTATGACATTTTATTTATTTTTAAAAAAATTATTTTTTGACGACCTATTGACAAATAGATAAAAGTACCCGTAACTTTGCAGCGTCAAACAGACAAAATCAAATTCATTTTTTACTAAATTTTTTTACAACTTTCAATAATGAAATCACTAAATATTATTCCACAAATGCAGCTGTGCAGCAAATCCGAGAGCCTCCGACATGAAGGGCTTTGGACGAGTAAGACGGTGCGCTTTGATGGCAATATTTGTGCTGATTTTAAAGCGATAGATCATAGATTTAGTAATTCTTCCATATTTCTTTTCTGATAACTGACTGGTAAAAAGTACCGTCGGTTGCAGAACGCAACAGGCGGATAAAACAGTTGGACTTTTCCATTTTTTCAAAAATTATTGTTTTTTCTGGCATTTTAGGCTTGTTGCGCTGAAAATAAAATTTTTACGTATTCGTGTTTTGCTTCCAAAATACGTGTGTTTAATTTTAAAAAAATAGCGTAAGTATTTGATTGTCAAATATTTACAATAAAATAGAAACAACTTTTTTAACTATTAAAAATAAAGTCTTGTAGTACAAACTGTCTTGTAGTGCAATGGTAGCACGTTACTTTTTGGCAGCAGAAATGTAGGTTCGAGTCCTACCAAGACGACAAAATTGCAGGTTGACGCAGCGGTTAGCGTGGCGGCCTCATAAGCCGAAAGTCGGAGGTTCGAGTCCTTCACCTGCAACAATTTAAAATTGGTCTGTAGCTCAGTGGTTAGAGTATTACTCTGATAAGGTAGTGGTCGTTGGTTCGACTCCAACCAGACCAACTGTGACTGTGGCGCACTGGTTCGCCGACAAGTTTGTGGTTCTTGTTTATGCGGGTTCGATTCCCGTCAGTCACCCAAAAAAGTCAAAAATAAAATTTCAAAAGTCCTTTAACCCAATCGGCAGAGGTACTTGTCTTAGAAACAAGTTAGTGTTAGTTCGAATCTGACAAGGACTACAAAGTTTTTCAACTTTTGTCAATGAACCCAATCTTAACCTCATTGACTTTGGAGATGTAGCGTACTGGTAGCGTACTGGTAGCGTACTGGTAGCGCAGCGGATTGTCTATCCGAAGGTTGCGAGTTCGAGCCTCGTCATCTCCGCTTTTTTTTGTCAATGAACACTCGGAGGGAATTTTAGGATTTCCTCCCAATTTAAGGACGTATAGCTCAGTTGGTAGAGCGTTGGACTGAAAATCAAAAATCATTCAAAATATAATGAAATTAAGGATCAATCTTAATATCCAATTTTTTTAAGGTTTCGATGTTCAATTGCCCGACGGGTAATTGATTGGTTATTTGATACTGATTTAGTGCTATTTTTAATTTAGGAGTTATGGTATTTGCTAAAGAACCACATTCCAAACCTAAATTGCTAAGTTTTTCATGAAGTTTTTGAACAATAGTAGTGGTTACTTTACTATCACAAAGTACTTCACGCCATTCCTCTTTGGCAAGGGTATGTTCTTCAAAATCTACAAATTTCAAGGTAGTTTTTTTGTAGTTTTTTTCAAGCGAAGTATCAGCAACAACCCAATATTCTAATGGTTCATCAGGTGAAACATACAGTTTTTCCCATGAATCACTATTGTCTTTTGTATTATTTTTTATAAAAATAATTTGATTTGGAAAATACTCAAAAGTATATTTTTCTGTTGATTTATTGGTTTTAACGCCTGTATATTCAGAAAAAACGATTGTTTCGCTATCTAATTTAGGTACTTTACATTTAGCATAACATTTACCAGGCTCTTTGCCCGTAGGTAAATTGTCGTTTTGGGCTGTACTATTGGTAAGCAAGATAAAATAACTCAACAATAAAAGAAAAGTAGATTTAGCGTTCATTGGATTAATTTTTTACAAAGGTAAGTTTTTTTTGCGACTATTTTAACATTGAAAAAAGGCGAAACTTTTTTATTCTCTACCACGGAGAAACGGAGGTCACGGAGGGAAAAAAAATTAGCCTTTGGCTAATTTTTTTTTAAACTCTGTGTTCTCTGTTTCTCCGTGGTAAAAAAATTACAAAAGTGGTAAATAGTAAGTTTTTTTTAATTTTTCAAAAAAAAAATAAACTACGCAAATACATTGCGTAGCATCTTCTGAACTTTGTATCATAAAGAAAAACAACTATGAAAAACTAAAATTTGGGGGCAGTAGCTCAGTTGGATAGAGCAATAGAATTTGATTTTTCAATTATCTAAAAAGGTCAAGCAAAATCTACTTCATAAATGTTCCACGCTATGGGTCAATGTCATTAAGCTAAGGGAATCTGAATCTATATTTTATAAATAATTGATTTTCAATATTTTAAATATTTTATAAATCTTCAAAATACTGTAAAA
>JAYWHK010000003.1:0-15372 GCA_043777755.1 Saprospiraceae bacterium | reverse complement strand
CTTACGGACAAATTAAATTTGGGGCAAGAGTGAAGGATGTAATCAATATCATTAAAAATAATTAGAACTTTACAGCCCTGCATCTAACATAGGGGTTTGGTTGCAGGAACGTATTCAGTTACCGTTTCTGGTGGAACTTCTACCGTTTCGAGTGTTACGATTGCGCAGCCATCTGCAATTTCAATCAATATTCCTACACCTAATGTATTGAATTGTACGACTACAAGTGTAGAGATTTCGGCTTCGGCAACAGGTGGGAGTAGTACTAATTTTTCTTATAAATGGTCAAATGGAGCAGTTACACCTTCTACAAATATCAATACCGCTGGAACATATACCGTTACGGCAACGAATGGCGTAGGTTGTACAACTTCACAATCCATTGTGGTTCAGTCAAATACGCAAAAACCAAGTATTGCTATTGGAACGCCTTCTATTATTTGCGCAGGTCAATCTATTCCATTAAATGCTTCGGGGTCATCGGTAGGCGCAAACTTTACGTACAAATGGTCAGGTGCTGGGATTACAGCAGGTGCAACAACTTTAAATCCCACTGTTAATGTCGCAGGCAATTATTCATTAAGCGTAACCAATACATCAAACAATTGTGTCAGTACAAGCTCAGTTATGGTCAACCAAGGTGCTGTACCTACGATAAATATGGTAGCTGGAAAAATAAAATGCCTTCCTAACACAACAACAATCAAGGCTATCAATGATCCATTGACCAATAATTATTCATTTAATTGGTCGGGAGTAAATAACTTCAACAGTCAAATGGCTATTCCAACGGTTAGTAAAACAGGGAATTATTACGTTACTGTTACAAAAAATGGAGCTTGTAGCAAAAAAGATAGCATCGCTGTAAGTGCTGATACCATCAAGCCAAATATTAGCGCAAGTGGCGGAGAGATTACTTGTACTAAAAAAACAGTGCTATTACAAGGCAATTCAATCAATAATGTAACATATCAGTGGACAAATCAAGGTGGATTTAATGCTACAGTAAAAGATACAGCTGTTAGTGCAATTGGAACTTATACTTTAAAGGTTACGAATCCTACAAATGGTTGTACTTCTGAAAAAAATGTAGAGGTTAAAGTGAATGATAGTATTCCAAATATTGCTGCTACAGCTTCAGGAAACATCACTTGTTTGATAAAAAACATTATATTGAATGGCAATTCAAGTGCAACAGGGACTTATCAATGGACTGGTCCAAACAATTTTTTAAGTAACAAAAAGGACACTTCTACTGTAGTGTCAGGTTCTTATACTTTGCTTGTAACAGACTCAAAATCAGGCTGTAGCGTACAAAAAAGTGTACAAGTCGCTGATAATAGCAATGCACCTACACTCGAAGTTGAAACTTCTATGTTAGATTGCTCACATAAAACGGTGGATATAAAAGCAAATTCTAATGCTTCGGAGCTGGCTTATCAATGGTCGGGTCCTAATAATTTTAGCAGTAATAAAAAAGATACGCCTACAACAATCCCAGGAACTTATACCGTTACTATTACCAATGTAGCAACAGGTTGTAGCAATACGAAAAGCGTAACCGTCATTCAAAATATTGAAAAGCCGCAATTGACGGTCAGTAGCCAAAATTCAACCGCTATCAGCGGTAATGGAAGTGCAACCGCAAATGTACAAGGCGGAATGTCGCCATTTATATATCAATGGAAAGATAGCACAGGAAAAATCGTAGGAAATACCCCAACTTTAACTAATTTAAGTGCAGGAACGTACAAGTGTGAAATGACTGGCGCAAATGGCTGTAGCAACGAAATAGAAGTGATTATCAAAAGTGTTGTTGCAACAAAAGATGAAGTATTTGCCAATTCTATCAAACTTTATCCAAATCCGACAAACGACGAATTGTTTATTGATATAGAAAATGAAAATACATTTTACTTTACGCTTTTTGACATGAAAGGTCGAATCGTAATTGCAACTTCTTTGCTACAAAACAAACAAGCGATTCAATTGCCAAATTTAAATGCAGGTATTTATTTTGCTAAAATAAAAATAGGAGATAAAATTATAAATAAAAAAGTTCGAATTCAGAATTAATTTCATTGTGCGTGTAAAATTGTTATATTGTCTGCAAAATTCTTTTTTTTGTAAAAAAATTAAGAGTTTTGCATGGCAGTATGACTTTTTTTCCTTGCAAAACAACTTTTTAAACTTTTTTTACGAATATAGCAATAGAGCAAACAAAAGGAAGAAGTGTTTATTGAGAATTCAACTTATGATTAGTAGCCAAGACCAATTAAAAGAATTAATCAAACAATGTAAAAAGCATGACCGCTTTGCGCAAAGGCAACTTTATGATAATTATCAAGCCTATGTTCGTAAAATTGTTGCCACTTATGTATATGATGCCAATGATATTGCAGAAACAGTTCAAGATAGTTTCTTAAAAGCGTTTATTTCTATTGATAGATTTGATGAATTTCAAAATTTTACAACTTGGCTCAGAAAAATAACCGTACATACGAGTATTGACCGTTACCGAAAAAAAATGAAAACACTCAATACCACTGATATAGAAGAATTAATCAATATGCCATGTCCCTCCGTAAATGACATATTAAGCGAAATGCACGTCAAAGAGATTATTTCTTTGGTTCATTTGTTGCCTATTGCTGCCCGAACTTGCTTTTTGCTCTACGCAGTCGAAGGCTATACCTATGATGAAATCTCAAAAGAACTTAATATTTCGATAGGCAGTGTAAAATCAAATATTTCTAATGCCCGACAAAAACTAAAATTGCTTATTGTTCAAGAATCCAAATAATTAATTAATATGGAAAATTTCGACATTGACCGCTTATATGAAGAATTAGCCGAACAAGATTTATCTGTTTCCCAAGCAGAAAAAGAAAAGGATTGGTCAAGGATTAGTCACGGTTTAGATTTGTTCGATGAAAAGCGAAAAAATAAAAAAAGATTATTGTTTATTTTGCCTTTTGCCATGTTGCTATTAGGCTCAAATTTCTTTTGGTGGAATAAAGTTAATACACTTGAAAAAAATATTTCAAACAACATTCAACAAAAAAGAACCATCGTTTTTGATACGATTGTAAAACATCATATCATTCAAAAAATAGATACTATCCGAAAGATAACTATCATAAAATCAACAATTTATGACGAAAAAGGAAAAATTGAAAATATCAGTGACAATGAAAAAAGTATGGACAAAAATATTTTTTCAACTGTAATAAAAAAAGAGCAATTTTACAATCAATCTAACCTAAGCGGCAATGAAAATATAAAAAGTCAAGAAATTATTTTAAAAACGGATACTTTAACAACTGAAAAAAACAATCAGAAAATTGTAAATCAGAAAATCGAACCTATCCAAGATTCTACAAATACCAATGAAAAATCAACCGTAACAATCGAAGAAAAAGAGAATGTTGTAAAAAAAGAAGAGAAAGAAAAAACAGAAGAAGAAAAAGACATAAAAAGCGATATTACCAAAATAAAACCTAAAATACCACTAATTCATACGCCAACGATTGGCATAGATATAGGTTCTTCTTTTGGTTTGAAAGATAAAAAAAATGCTATTACGGACAATTATAAGCTAAATTTTGGTGTTTTTTTAGGAAAAAAAATAAGTTTGTACGCACCAATTGCGCTTCAAATAAATAATTTTGAAAGTACAGATAGTCTAAAACCTTTGGGACATAACAATCCATTTTCATCGGATAATTACAAGTACAAATATACAGAAATAAGCAACTTGAAAATACTTCGTTACGGGCTTCAAATAAACTATCATATTCCCTTAAAAAACAATAGTTTTTCTATTGGATTGGGGCTAAACAATGCTATTTTATACGCTCACGAAGTAAAATTTGAGTATATGAATAAAATCACAGGCGAAGAAAAATACATAAAAATAGCAACACCTCAAACTAAAATCAAGGCAGAAAGCCTAAATTTTTTAGCTTCCGCTACAATTCCATTAAACAATCGTCTTTCTGCAAAAGGAACACTATTACATTACACATTTTTAAAGCCCAACGATTATATTTTAGAAAAATCAATGTGGCAAATTAATTTGGGATTGAGTTATAAGTTGAAATGAACAGGTAGTTCAGAGAACAATTAACAGTGTACAACGAATAATATTGTTCATTCTGAATTGTTAATTGTTCACTGTTAATTGTTCACTGACTCAAAACTTTCTCTACTTCATAAATAGAATTGATTTTTCCAGCAAAAAGGCAATAAAAGTCAGGCTTTTGGCTCAAAACAGCGATTTCGGTAGGGCGACCATCGTCAATATGGTTCGCTTTGAGTTTGGATTTTATGGTGTAAAAATTAGAAAAATAATTGAGTTCCACTGCATCGCTCAGATAATGACGAATCTGAGCCATCATTTTGTGCCTTGCAGACTCAGGTTTTGCATGACAAGCATTACAATTTGATGTAAAATTCGGCTGACAATCCGTATTGATTTGCTGACAATCGAAGTTCGGAAGATTGTCATAACTCACTTTGTGGTGCGTATAAGCCACCGACGATAGCGATAGCAAACCCGTTAGCCCATAAGGCATCAAGGACGCAAACTGTCCGTCCATAATCGTAATACCTTTGTTTGCAAACTGCGGAGAAGTGACAAAACACATTTCCGAAATCTCGTGCATGAGTTGAATATCGTCTAATCCAAACAAACGATTGATGGCGTTACTTGCTGAATAAGTCGCATTTACAACCGAAGGAGTCGTCATTTTTTTGCCATTCCCTTCGATGTTCCAAACATCATTTTCACAGCTTGCTTTATCAATTTTGAAAGAAGTAAAAACGCTAATATTTTGATTATCAAACACTTGTGTCTTGTAATAATCTGCCACCAAGATTGGGTCAAAACTGTACTCTTCGGTCAAATACAAGCCTTCAAGTCGTTCATAATTGAACAAAGGATGCTGATCTACCTTTTCACAACGAATCGCAATATAATCGCAAAAACGCTCAAATTGCTTGGCATCGGTAAAGGAAGCGAAACGATCAATCGCATAGTATTTTTCAAAAGAAGCGTTGATAAGTTGGCGGTGTTCGGTCGTAAAACGTTCTTTGTTTTCGTCGGACATCATAGCGGTAGCCACGCTGCGTGGATAGTGATAACCTCCGTGCAAACGAGCTTGATTGACGATGCTGGCTTTCGTAAAAAGCTGCGCTTCTTTTTCCAATAACGCTACTTTTTTGCCTTTTTTTGCTAAAAAAAGTGCCGTATAAGAGCCAAAAATGCCGCCGCCAATAATGATATGGTCAAAATAATTGATGATTATTTGTTTTTTTGTGCTAAAAAATTACCCAATACAATTGCGCCAATCGCTGATAAAATACCGATGTATGGCATAGAATTGACAGCCCATCGGAAGTCGTTGGTATTGAGTTGCATGGTTTGATAACCTAACATAAAAATACCAAAAGCAGTCAAGATTTTACTTAGTTTGAGTTGTTCCATAAATTGTTTTTATAGCAAGTTTTGTAATTTTTTACCACTTTTGTAATTTTTTACCACGGAGAAACGGAGAACACAGAGTTTGACAAAAAAATTAGCCTTCGGCTAATTTTTTTTCCTCCGTGACCTCTGTTTCTCCGTGGTAAAAATAAAAAATCTTCGATTTTCTCGACGCTAAACAGATAGCAATTTTTTTATTTTAAAATTATTTTTTTTCTTTATAAAATCACTTAGCAACGGTGACGTAATATCTTGAAAATCAACCTCATACGTATCTTCATTGAACTGAAAAGAAGTTCCGTCAGCTCTGATTCTCGAAGTATTGGCTTTGTACAAAACACCGATTTTGCCTTCTAAAATATCATATTTTGAAATAAATCCCAAAACAGAAGCAATCCATTTTGACTCTTTTTGATGAAAAGAGATACAATAATATTGGTCGGTCAGTGAATTTTTGCGCAACAACTGCGAAGCAGGAATATTCAAAACATAGTTTTTGTAAAAAACACCACTTTTTCGTTGCATTGCTTTGGTATCAATGATTTGGACAAGTTCATTGATAACCAATTGAAAATCATTGCCAAAATCTTGCCCGTCAATTGCGCCAAAGGCTTTTGTTTTGCGAGGCTGCCCGTACAAATCTGCAAAAACCACTTCTCCCAACGAACCAGTGAAACGATATTCTTTCGTTTTTGTTTTTTTATCTTCTTTTTTATCCCAAATATTTGCAACAGGGTGATGCAACAAAGAGTACTCCACCAAAGCATTGGCGAATGTTACTTGCTCGTCAGTCACTTCTATTTGGTAATAAAATTGATTTTTCAAAATTTTAGAATTTAGGTAACAACTTAGCGTATTTTTTAATCACGAATTTTATCTAATTACACCAATCGTGATGTGTCAAATTAAATCTAATTTTACTAATTTTATTAAAACCCTGTTTTAATTTTACGAGCGGCTAAGTTATTTTAGAATTTTCCCTACAAAAGTGCAAAAAAAAGAACAAGCCACAAAATAAAACGCCCGATTTTTTCTATAAAAGAAAAAATCGGGCGTTTTATACTATTTAAAATTCGTGCAATCCGTGTAAATTCGTATAAGTTCGTGATTAAACCACCCTACGTTTTACTTTAAAATTCGTGATTAAACCACCCTACGTTTTACTTTTTCATCAATTTCTCTCTCGAAATCACTTGACCATTCTCGTCACTGACTTGAATAAAATACAAACCAGTAGCCAATTCGCTGATATTCAATTGATTGTCATTTAAAACGTTGCGCATTTGCACTTGACCGTTGGTATTAAAAATCTCAACAGTTGCTTCGTTCACGTCATTACTTAGCGTAATTGACAATACATCTTGTGCTGGATTCGGGAAAATATTTACTTTTCCACCACCATTAAAGTTCGCTGAAACCACCTTTGAATACTCAAAAGAACCATCTCTATCCACCATTTTCAAACGGTAATAATTGATACCTTTGTTTGGTGTTTCGTCAGTAAAGTTATAATCTTGGCGACGGATTGAATTTCCAAATGCTTTAACCTCTTTCATTTTTGACCAAGCTGTACCATTCGTAGATTTTTCAACTTCAAAATGAGAAGCATTAGATTCGGTTTCAGTTGTCCAATCTAATTGAATAGATTTATTGATATTTTTAGCAGTGAAAGTATTGAGTGTAATAGGAAGGACTTGATAAGCAATTGCAACAGGACAAGTACCACCACTGGTTGTTATCCAAGCTAAACTTGCATCTGGCTCTGTTGTTGCAGGAGCAGCCAATGTACTTGTAAATGCAAAATACTTAACATTAGTCATATCTACCTGTGAAGGAATCGTTGCAGAACAAGCTGCACCAGCACAAGTTGCCTCAAGATTTGTTCTTGTAGCAAAATTATCTGTAGTATAAGATAAAAATACTTTTTCTTCAGCACTTGGAGTTCCAGATAAAGTAATAGTCACTGTCTGGGAATTGGTATTAGTAGTTCCTGTTGGTCCAGATACACCTACAATCAGTCTTGGTGCTGCTGACGTTTCCATAAAAATGGCTTTATTATTAGCATATCCACCATCATTAAAATTCATAGTATAGTATTTCCCAGCAGCTAAAGTTATATTGTTATTGGGACCTCCCTGCCAACTATAGTTTTGTATCGAATTTAAAGAAACATTTACGTTTACCCATTTATTTGCCCAGGCATTCGATGAGGGACCGCTGGCGAAAGCAAATTCCGTTGCGGCACCTGTTCCAGCTAATAATGTTTTATAAGTAGTAGAATTTGCTGGTGCACTCATTCCTGTTGAACAAGTCGCAGGTTGAGAGGGTGAAGAAGATGAAGTTAAGCTCAAGTTTCCAGAGGCTGGATTAGCCCAACCGTTCCACATTCCTGGCATATGGATGCCTTCTGGTGCATAAATCTGCGCAAATAGATTTAAGGATAAAACAAAAGCAAAAACGAAAGTAAATAATTTTTTCATACGATTAAAAATGTTTTAAAGATTTTAGAAATAAAGTTTTTTAAACTGTCACAAATCTAATATAAATTTTAATACAATATAAAATTTTTGTTAACTTTTTTTAATTTTTTATCTAAATTTTTAGAATAAAATAGTTGTACAAACAATTTTTACAATACGAAATGATTTTTTTACCCCTTTTTTACAAATTTTAAGTACTTATTTTATAGGTGTTAGTGTATAGCCTTGTTTGCGAAGCAACGCAACAACGCCTTTTTCTCCTACCAAATGCCCTGCACCAACGGCATAAAACATTTTGCGTTTTCTACTTAATCTTTCAATTACAGGAATCCAATTGCGGTTGCGGTTGTAGAGCAAAACATCGTTGTAAGGCGACATTTCGCCATCTGCGCCCATGACACGTCCGAGTGCTTGTAGGTCTTGACGCTTGTAGATTTTGACCAATTTTCGGTATTCTTTTCCACTGTTTTCGCTGCCATTGCGGAGTTCTTCTATCAGCATTTCGGCTTGAACGCTATACGGAATACTGTCAAAAACACTCATTTGATAAGCGGCAGTTTCGAGTCCATCAATTTTTTTGTTGGCATCTTTGGCTCTGCGGAGAAACTCCATCTCGTAACTTGTGGTTTCGCTGCTTTGCAAATCGCCCGTACTTGAACTCACCAAATCAGAAATAAACGATGGTTTTATACGGTTTATCAAACGCAAAGGAATCCGTTTTGCTTGCAAACGGAGCTTTACCAACTCAAAATCTTCTTCATTCAAAAGCATATCAAGCGAAGTATCACCTTTCATACGCATCTTTGACATCATGCGAAGCTGCGGTAAAAGGCGCATTTCTTTTTTCAAATTAAACTCAAACGCCACACTTTCGGCTTGATAAAGTGCTGACAATGTGCTGTCTGTAATAAAAAAATCTTTTTTGGGAATGACATGAATCGTACCGTACAAGTAAGAAGCGAACTTCAGACCTTTTCCCGTGATTTTCCAAAGCAAAGTATTTTCAGAAGCTCCATTCGGTGCTTGTGCTTGGCTTGTCGTTGCTAAAAAGCAACATATAATAAGGTAAAAAAATTGTTTCATATACACTTTCAGATATTTATTGGCAAAGTTACTACTTTTTTTGTAGGAATTAATGTTTGTAGATGTTCCTAATAAGACTTAACTTTGCAAAAAATATTTTTAAAATGGAAAAAATGACATTTCGAGAGTGTACAATGACCAAGTTAGATGAACTATTTGGATTGCGTCAAGTAAAAAAAATAGAAACTATGTCTAAGTGGTTGGCAATGGAATACGAACTGAATCGCTTCCAAAAAGATGTTTTATTGCAGTTTCAAGAGAAATTCAACCAAAATCAAATGCACTGGAATGAGTACGAATTGGTTTCTCATTTTGTTGTTCCCATTTTTTCGCTTGTTAATTTTACTACGGACTATTTCAATGATTTCGGAGAAAGACCCATTTCAGCTACTATTGATGGTATAGAATTAATAGGAAAACCTGACGGAATCATTGCATCTGGCTTTAGAGAACCCAAAATTCCTTTTTTTTGTTTTACGGAATATAAGCCAGAAACAGACCCGAGCGGCGATCCTTATGGACAATGTCTTGCGGCGATGTTAGTCGGTCAAGAACTGAACAACCCTAAACGCCCAATATATGGTTGTGTTGTCAAAGGTGCAGACTGGAATTTTATGTTACTTGAAGGTAAAAACTATGCGATAAGTAAGCGTTTTGTGGCTGATGACGAAGAAATTTTTGTTATTTTTCAGATTTTAAAGTGCCTGAAAGATATTTTGATGAAAGAATTTGAGCCTAAAAAAATATAAATTCATGTATTTCAAAGGACTCAACGGGCTTCGTTTCTTTGCAGCGATTTTGGTGGTTGTGACGCACGTCGAAAGCATTAGAAAAAAATTAGGTTTTTTTCATTTATCGGACTTGTCATTGTTTCAGACGGGAGGCTTGGCTGTGCAATTTTTCTTTGTACTGAGTGGCTTTTTGATTACTTTTTTGCTTTTACAAGAGCGAAAAAACACAGGCGAAGTTCAGCTCAAAAACTTCTATTTACGACGGGTTTTTCGCATCTTTCCGTTGTATTACTTGTTGGCTATCATTGGTTTATATATTTTACCTTATATTATACTACCGCTTTTCAAAGCACCGTTTCAAGCTGATTTTAATTTATTGACGGGTTCGCTGCTGTACTTTTTATTTCTACCGAATCTTGCAAATTCATTGTTCACAACCAATCATCTTTATCCATTGTGGTCTATCGGTGTTGAAGAGCAATTTTACATGGCTTGGGCACCGTTGATGAAGTATTTTCAGCGTTATTTTGTTCCAATTTGCTTGTGTATTATTTTTTTTAAAATGGGATTAAATCTTTTTTTGCAAAAAAATTATACACACGAGTGGTTCACAAAGTTCATCGCAACCCTTCAATTTGAATGTATGGCAATTGGAGGATTAGGCGCATGGTGGATTTTTACTTTAGAAAAAAAACAACTCGATACACATTTTTTATTCCAAAAAAAAATACAAATTATTGTTTTGGCGTTGATTGCTTCTTTGATTTTTTTTAAAATAAGTATTTCACAATCAACGAGTTATGCCGCAGAATGTTGGAAATTTATATTTAATCCAATCACTTATCCGATTATAAGTAGTTTGCTTTTTTTACACTT
The DNA here is from genome assembly GCA_043777755.1 of Saprospiraceae bacterium. Lineage (GTDB taxonomy): Bacteria > Bacteroidota > Bacteroidia > Chitinophagales > Saprospiraceae > CANHEE01. The sequence goes on along the minus strand of JAYWHK010000003.1, from coordinate 4,717 downwards.
GATATTGAATGTTTCCTTGAATAAAAATAGTTTTATCAAAACCGAAAATCGTATTTTTAATTTTTTAGGAGAAATCTCTTACGGCTTGTATATGTACCATATTTTGGTGGTGTATGTCGTCATTAAAGTTCTTGGAAAACACATCAGTGGCTTGCATCCTTTACTTTTTACAACGATTTTGTACAGTTTTGTACTAAGTTTATTGATTTTGGTTTGTCATTTTTCTTTTAAATACTTTGAAAAGCCGATTATAAAATTCAAGCAGCATTTTAACAATTAACAGTGAACAATTAACAGTATTGTTCACTGTTAATTATTCACTGTTTCATTAATTAATTACTATACTGAAAATTACGGAGAAGTTTAAAAATCGTAGATTTTTGAACAAACTCTGCGTTCTCTGCGCCTCTGCGTGGTCTAAAATAAATTCTCAAAGAGAATTTTAATAAAAAATTTCACGCAAAGGCGCAGAGAACGCAGAGAAAGAAATATTTTTTGCAAAAATATCTCTTTTAACTACGCAAAAACTTCTCCGTAGTTTTCAGTACTCTAAATAATCTCCTATAAATCGGTTTTCGCCAAGCGAATTGCGCATAAAGCACAGGATACATCAAGTAATCCAATACTAAAAAAGGCGTAGTGTATTCAAAATCATCAACAATTGATGTCGTTTGGTCAGAATTTTGGACAATTCGATGAAAATGCTTCCAAGTTTTTAGAAAAAAAGGCAATTTCGTTCCAATATCTGTAAAAAACACCTCGTTGTCACGCTCACCACTTTCGATAATCAAAGCGTCCCAACGCTGTTTGAATAAAATCATGTTAAGTTCTAATTCTACAATATCACCTTTTTTGCAGCCATCAAAACGCAATAAATTGACGGGTGGAAATGGTGGTGCTAAAGCCAAAAACAGTTCTCGTGTAAAGCCTTCAAAAACAATTTTATAATTTTGTTCTACGATTGTTGCGATGCAAATTTTCATAAAAATAAGTAAATTGTATTGGATTTATAAATTGTAGGTTATCAAAAAATAAAACAACACCAAATGAAATATGTTTTCCTTAAAACAACTTATCTTTGTCTAAAACTAATACAGCCTTAATATTCATAGTTCATCATTCATATACTTATGTACAAAATATTAGACCTCGCTTTCCTTAACAATCAAGATACTATTGCTGCTTTTGTGGTAGAAACTTCTGTCGGTCCAGTTTTGATAGAATCTGGGCCTCACTCTACTTTTGACTCTCTTACAAAAGGCTTAAAATCAATAGGTTATGAAGTAGAGGACATCAAACACGTTTTGTTGTCGCATATTCATTTTGACCATGCAGGTGCGGCTTGGTGCTTTGCAAACAACGGCGCAACCATATATGTACATCCTTTTGGAGCAAAACATATCGCTTCTCCTGAAAAGCTGTACAACTCTGCCAAAATGATTTATGGTGACAAAATGGAATACCTTTGGGGACAAATGCACCCGATTTCGGAAGCTCAAATCTATGCGCCAACACATGGTGAAGCCCTTACGATTGGCGACAAAACCTTCACTGCTTGGCATACGCCTGGTCATGCTTCGCACCATATTGCTTGGCAAATGGACGATGTATTGTTTGCTGGCGATGTCGCTGGTGTGAAAATAAAAGGAGGTGTTGTCGTGCCACCTTGTCCTCCGCCTGACATCAATGTAGAAGATTGGCAAGCGTCGATTTTATTAATGAAATCGTTGAAAATCAATGAGTTAGTACTGACACATTTTGGTTCTATGACAGATGTAGAAGCCCATTTAGATGCTTTAGAAACGATGCTTTTGGCTTGGGCGAATTGGATAAAACCACATTATGAAGCTGGTAGAAAACCTGCGGATATTATACCTGAATTTGAACTTTACGTTGCTGATTTGCTCAAAGCAAATGGTGTCAGCGAACAAGATATTCCAAAATATGCAAGTGCCAATCCAGCTTTTATGTCAGTGGCAGGACTGATGCGATATTGGCATAAAAAGTTGAGTTAGGTAGGCGTTAAAATATTACTTGTACTTTCTACCTTGGATAACGGCCACTTTCTGCAAGCACACGGCGTAAAATAATCAAATCGACATTGTTCATTTGTAAAAGTTTTATAGTACCTTTGCCAATATCTGAAAGTGGTAAAATTTCTCCAAAATCTATACTAAAATGCTCCTCCCAAAGATGGATTCGAGGATGAAAAAGTGGAATAAGATTCTTGTAATCATCAACAAAGGTTCGCTCGCTTCTTTACGTTAAGTCGAGTTGCTTTAGGAATACTCTTTCTCATGCTATTAATAACGCTCTCGCTCTTGCTTTTGCAAGACTTATTAACATATTGAGTGCCAAAAAACGCTCTAATTCCATTGTTTCATCATAAGAGATAATTTCGTCTTTTTTTCGATTAACCAAGTTCTCTACTCTTTCAGAAATATGAGCGGGTGCTTTAATCTCTATCACTCGCTCAGGTGCTAATCCTGCCAAGATTTCGGCTACATCACCAAATGCTTCACTTATTGTCATTTTTATAAATTTTAATACAAAGTTATGTTTTTTTCAAAAGAAACAAAATTTTTCACTCATTTCTTTTTTGAAACATAAAAATCCAAACCACTTTCTGTATTTTTTTTGCCTGTTTTTAGCATAACAAAACATTTCATAGTACGAGCAGTAAATTTTTTTTGCTTTGCACTATTGACATTCACACAAATATCCCTTATGTTTGTAATGTTTAACGAATTTAAAAGCCACTAAACACTATAAAATGATGTATCTTATCTTATCTTATCTTATCTTATCTTATTAGGGTATAGGCATGAGCTATTCGATTCTTCATAACATTATAATTTTTTCAGTTTAAAATTTTAACTTTTTACTTAAAAATATAAAATTATGAAAAAAATATTCTTAATTATCCTGCTTTATACAAATATCGCTTCTATAAATGCTCAATTCATTAAAGTTCTAAACAATAGTATAGAAGACTTGAGTGAATTGCAACAATACAAGTTTAATAAAATTTTTCCAAGTGACACCATTGGCAAACCCTTTATAGTACAACTTGAAAATATAAATGAAAGTATTATAAATAACATATTGACATTTGAATTGCCTGAAAGAGAATGTGTTATTAGTGCTAAAACAAAAAAGATAAACTATAAAGATGAGATGAATTATACTTGGGTCGGTGAGATTCAAGATAATGATGATTGTAGCTGTAGTGACGGTTCTATAATAATCATCAAAAAAAATGATAAATTTATAGGTCAATTTACTGTCGGTGAAGATATTTATAAATTAGAAGACTTGGGAGGTGGAAAACAATTGATTGTTAAATTTAACTCCACCTCAGAAGATAACGAAGTAAATTGCCTTATGTCTAAAGATGCCGTTGTTAAAAATAAATTCAATAACGTCAAAAGGTCTAATGATAATTGTCCAGTATCTGTTTTAGTTTTATTTACTCAAAGTGCTAATAATGCTACGAATGATATGAGTGGAACTATTGCATTGGGAATAGAGCAAATGAATACTGCTCTATTTAGGAGTCAGGTTAATTTTGAAGTACAACTTGCAGGTACGCAAGAAATTGATTTTACTGAGAATACACCAGGTCCAGATCTTGAAGAAATTGTAGATGATCCTACGATACAAGGACTACGCAACTCATTTAATGCAGATCTTGTTGTGGTTTTAACAGAAACTGACAATTACGCAAAAGTTTGGGGCAGAGTATCGACTATTGGACCAAATGAAAATCGTGCTTACGCAGTTGTAAGGGTAACAAAGATGTTAAGCACATTTGTTTTTCCTCACGAATTGGCTCATCTATTTGGTTGTAGACACGAAAATACAAATGATAATATGGGACCTATTGAACACGCTCATATTTTAGATTTAGGTTGTAGCGGAGATAGAAGAACAATAATGTGGTCAAAAGGGAATAAAAAACTAATACAAAATTTTTCAAACCCAGAAGTAAAGTATAAAAATGTATTGACGGGTACATGGCAAAACCAGAATAATGCCTTACAACTTAGTAATACCAATTGTCTCGTTTCGTCCTTTCGGTTTAACAGTAATATAGCCTTGAATGGTTATTTATCTGGACCAATCACTGTATGTCTTGGTGAAAATATTCAAGTTACAGCCAATATTAGTGGCGGAATGACTGGTACTTACCAATACAATTGGAGTTATAGCTATGATGGGATTAATTATGTCAATCTAAACATTAATAATTATGCTGTATATATTCCTGCACAATTAAATCCTTCAGGAAATCATTCTGTATTTATTAGAGTAACAGTAAGCGACCAAAGTCAAAGTGGTGACGAAGTTACACTATATAGAACAGTAGAGGCAAACCTTAATAATAACTGCCCCATTCCAAAAATAAAAAAGAATGATGGGATAGTAAAGTTTAGTCCAAATCCATTCAACGATTTTTTACAAATAGATAGTAATATCCAAATAGAAAAGCTAATAATTAGAGATTATAAAGGCGCTATAGTATTAAAATATGACCATTATATTCCAAATACTTTAGATTTCACGAATCTTCCATCAGGAATTTACTTTACAGAAATTTCCGCAGATAAATACATTCAATTCACCAAATTAATAAAATATTAGCATCATGAAAAAGAATATATTGATAATTTTGCAATTTTGTCTATTTTTTTGCTTTATTTCTTGTAATAAAGAA
>JAYWHK010000002.1:0-15419 GCA_043777755.1 Saprospiraceae bacterium | reverse complement strand
GTCAGTCGTGAGAACTACGCTGATTTCTCACGACTGACGACTCTCGATTCACGAAAGGAATGTAATAAGGATAACTTTTTTGCTGTCTTATGTAAATTTATTATGCGCCCAATTTAAACACCCATCATCTAAAACGATTCAGTATCAATACACCTCCAATGATTAATGCCATTCCTAAAAAATGCCAAACCAAAAAAACTTCGCCTTCATAAATACCCCACATTACCGCAACAATTGGAATAAAATAAGTAATCGAACTCGCAATCAAGGCAGACGTATGTACCAACATTCTATTAAAAACAACTTGTGCGGCAGCTGTTCCTAAAACGCCAAGTAGCATAATTTCTCTTAATGCCTTGTATCCATCTGGATGTGTTTGGACTTTTGTCCAAAAAGAAGTCGTCAATAAAATACAAAAAGCAATAGCTCCTACCATAACAACTGTAATAGAAGACAAATGAATTGGTTTGAGGTCGCTTAAATATTTTTTTACAAAATTGACATTTATACCATAACAAACCGTTGCAATTAAAATAAGTGTTGCAAGCGCATTGATTGAAACTTCGCCTTTTGCATTGATTAAAATCAAGGTTGCCGAACCTAAAAAGCCTAAAAACAAACCAACTATTTTTGGTGTTGTTAATTTTTGTCCAAAAAAAGAAATTCCTACGATAAACGTCATCAACGGTGTCAAGGCATTCAAAACACCTGCAATTGAGCTGCTTACACCTGTTTGGGCAAAAGCAAATAGGTAGGCTGGAACACCCATTGCCAACAAAGCCGATATGAAAAGTGGCAAAAATTTATCTTTTGGAATGTGCTTAATCTGAAAAATAGCAAACCCAAGCATGGCAAACATTGCAGCACTCAGGCGCAAACTGGCTACTTCTACTGCCGAAAATACTTTTAGACCATGTTTGACCAAAACAAATGAACTGCCCCAAACCAGCATTAGAAATAAAAAAGGGAGTCCAATATTGATTATTTTATTTTTTGTAGAATTTTCCATATTTTTTAATTTTTTAGCCTTTTCTGCCGAAATCCGCTGGAATTTCGCCCCAATCTTCGGTTTCCCATTTTAGAATAGGATTTTTAAAAGTATTGTTTTGCAACCATTCTTCTGCACGAGCAATCAATTCAAAAATGCGTTTATTACGGGCGTTGGGTTCTAATTTTGTTTTACAAATTTTGCCCTTTATCCATACAATGGCAGTGCGAGAATCTGAATAAATGGGCATATCAGGTTTGCCAATTTTTTGCAAATACGCCAAACCATGCACCAAAGCCAAAAATTCACCAATATTATTTGTGCCATCTTGAAAAGGGCCTTGATGAAAAAGCTCTTCACTTGATTTACAATAAACGCCTCGGTATTCCATCAAACCAGGGTTGCCACTACACGCAGCATCGACACAAATACTATCTTTGATAATCTCATCACGTGAAATTTTAGCAAGATGTCCTTGCGTGCTTGTTTTTGCGCTATTTACATAACTCCAATAATTGCCTTTGAACGCTTTCATTGCTTCGTCAGATTTTTCAAAAGACTTGTACTTTGCTGCTGCAAAACCAGTGATTTGTTTTTGACATTCCTCCCAAGTATCGTAAATTCCAGGTTTATGACCTTCCCAAACGACGTAATATTTTGTTTTTTTTGCCATTTTTTTTAAAAAATAATTTTTGAGCGTAAAAATAAGTTGAAAAATAATTTAAAATCGTTTTTCTTCAATAAATTTGCAACTTGGTCGTCATTGATGATACAATAAAAAAATTATGGATACAACATTGGTAAATCGTGTCGCCCAGAGTGGTTTGATTACAATTAACTTAGAGCATTTTTTCCCAAAAGGAGATTTAGCACATTTTGATTTGAAAAATTATCTTTTCATGGAATTGATTTTGAAAGAAAAAGATTTCCGTGAAGCCTTAAAAAGCCTCGATTGGACGCAATACGATGGAAAAAATCTATTGGTATATTGTTCAACAGATGCAATTATTCCTGTTTGGGCATATATGCTGGTGGCAAGCTGCGCATCGCCTTATGCAAGAGAAATTTTTCAAGGCGATGAAGAAAGTTTTTACAAAGCACACTATTTTAATTACATTGCTCAGTTAGATGTTAGTGCGTATGAAGGGCAGCGCATCGTTATTAAAGGTTGTAGTGATTTGCCTGTTCCGCCAGCGGCTTACTTGGAATTGACAAAAAAATTAACGCCAACCGCACAAAGTATTATGTATGGAGAGCCTTGTTCGACTGTTCCTATTTATAAAAAACCAAAAGCGTAAAAATTAAAGTATTTTTTATAAAATACTCATAATCAATAAATTAACATCTTGTTTTAAGCCAAAAAGTTCAATTTGCATTACTTTTTTCTCAATTTTAAAACCTTGATTTGCCAATTCTTTGATAAAATCCTGCGCAAAACCTCGGCTGGGTTCGGTGAGCAAAATAGTACCACCTTTTTTAGAAAGAGCCTTGAATGCAAGCGGTAAAGATTCAAACATTCGCTGTTCGTAAGCAATATCAGCAGCCAATAAAACATCAGCGGCTAATGTAACGTCAGGATTTCGCCAATCCATCGTCACAAAGTTTGCTTGATGCGTATTGTTTCTATTCCAATTTTTTTCTGCAAAATCCAAGGCTTCTGGCAAGTAATCGCTGACCGTAACGGCTGTTGCGCCTAACTTTCCAGCGACAATAGAAGGTAGTCCTAATCCCGCTCCAATTTCCAATACTTTTTTGTCCGTCCAATCCATTTTTGACTGTACCAAGTATTGACTCATTGCCAATGCAGAAGCCCAAAGTTCCGCCCAATAAGGGATTCGCTCGTCAAGCATATCCTCGTGTACATCGCCTTTTGCAATAAGTCGTTCAAAAAGTTCATCAATGTTTGTGACCCGTTCAATCGCAATATCAATACCTTCTATATTAAGGTTAAGGAGTTCCGTTTGGTACTTTAGCATCAGTTAAAGTCCTCCCAATCTGTAATAACAGGTGAGATAAAAGTCTTTTTGCTCCAAAGGCGTTGTTTTTGGCGTTCTAAAATCAATTTGGCAAGTGCAATATTGGCGGGTACTTCGTTGCCAAAATCCAAGGCTTTGCTGATTTTGAGTTCGTCAATATCCAGACGATACATCAGACCCAGAAGATAATCCAAACGTGTTTCAATCATCAAAGCCACCTCATCGCTGAGGTGAAGGAGCAAGTTTTCTTCGTCTAACAATTGCTCTTGCTGACTAATATCAAAATCTCTTTTGATAAGGTCAGAGATTTCATCAATTTTTATATCCATATTGAAACTAATTTTATACTGCCTATTTTAATAATGTTGTACTAAACAGAATGGTTCGTCAAAAACGCTGCAATCTACAGCATTTTTGGAATACAAAAGCGTTTTTGAACGATAAATTAATGTAAATAATTCGTCGTAGTGTGATTTTTATAAAATTACATTTTAAAAAATAAAAATTGTAAATAATTGTTATTCAAAGTGTTAGATTTTTTACGTCAAGGAGAGCCACGAAGTAAAAAATTGCTTAAAACAAGCGTTTTTTTTCATAATTATTTGATTGATAATGAATTATAAAAAAAAATTAAATTTTTTTTAGATAAAAATTTGATTTTCAAAAAATAATAACGCAACTTTGCAGTCCAATTTGTAAAATCTGATTTATAACTCATTCTAAAACAACAAATTAAATAATGAGAAAAGCGGATATCGTTAATATCATTGCTGAAAAAACCAATGTCGAAAAAGTCGATGTATTGGTTACTTTAGAAACATTCTTCCAAGAAGTGAAGAATACAATGGCAAGCGGAGAGAACGTTTATGTGCGTGGCTTCGGTTCATTTGTCATTAAGCGTCGTGCTAAGAAAGTAGGTCGCCATATCAAGAATAACAAATCTCTTGAAATTCCTGAACATTTTATTCCTTCTTTCAAGCCAGCTAAAATTTTCATGGAAGAAGTAAAAAGTAAAGTAACTTCTTTACCAGAAGATGATGGTGATGACGATTAGTCGTTTCAGATTCTCTTAAAGTAAAGTGTTGTTTTACAAGTATATAGCCTACGGAGTTTATCTTAAGCAATTTTTTACAGACAGTAGATAATTTTTTCTTCAAAAAAGATAAAACTTATCTACTGTCTGTTATTTTTGCGGAAAATTTTAAAGTATGTTTAATCGTCAGCAGTATTTATTCATTGGTATAGCAACATTCGTGTTGTTCGTTGTGTATTTTGGATGCGATAGAGTTCCCAAAAATCACAAACACAGCAAAGAAAATACCGTTGCTTCGTCTTCCGAAGACAATGAGATTCAGCAACTTATAGAGATGGGTAAAACCAAGCTGAATACAGAACAAGCTGATTTGGTTGCTTCTCTGGAGCAACAAGCAAAAATAACCGCAAGCGATACAGCAAAATCAAGCGTTTTGAAAAAACTTTCAGGCGCATGGTATAGGGCTAATCAAAAAACGATTGCTGGTTTTTTTGCGAATCAAGTAGCCCTTATTGACAAAACTGAAAATGCTTGGAATATAGCGGGTTCTACTTTATTAGAAAGTATTGGAGAGAATGAAGGTGATGGTTTGAGAAAATTTTGTACGGATAATGCCAGCAAAGCTTTTGAAAATGCCATTGCGCTCAATCCTTCTAAGGTAGAGTATCAAATAGCTGCTGCCTTGTGTTTTACCGAAAATCCTCCTGCGGATAATCCAATGAAAGGAATTTTGATGTTGCGTGATTTGGATACAAAATTTCCAGAAAATGCACAAGTTCTTTTTCAACTTGCCAAATTAGCAATGCGTACCAATCAATATGATAAGGCTGTGCAACGTTTGGAACAGATTTTGAAGAAGAGTCCTAACAATCCTGATGCTGTCTGCCTAATAGGTGAAGCATATAGTAGAAAAGGAGAAGATGCAAAAGCGGCAATGTTTGCCAAAAAATGCGAAAATCTACTCAAGAGATAAAAAAATTTATTTATTAACTGTTTAAAAATATTCTAACGATATGCCTTGCGGAAAAAAACGTAAACGTCACAAGATTTCAACGCACAAACGTAAGAAAAGACTTCGTAAAAATCGTCATAAGAAGAAGAAGTAATCCTTCTTTTTAGATGATGAAAGTCTTTGACTTCTCTGATGTGTTGTGATTGTAGTTGTTGGTTCTTAGTTTATCTAATGACCAACAACTACCACCAACCCTAAAAAAAACTTGCCTTTATATTGTACAGCCCACTTTTACTTGAGTATGTTTGCCCTGATATGCTCCCTTTCAATATTGTATAGTCCTCATTAACAGCATATTGTATGGTTTAGTACTTTATGTTGAACAGTATTTTTATACTTTTTTAAAAGAGGAAATTTATTTTGAATAAAGATTTAATTATTAATGCAACCCATCAATCCGACATTGAGATTGCCCTTCTCGAAGAAGGTCGTTTGGTTGAGCTGCATCATCAAAAAACAAACACCAATTTTACAGTTGGTGACATCTTTTTAGGTCGTGTAAAAAAACTCATGCCTGGTCTTAATGCAGCTTTCGTTGATATTGGACACAAAAAAGATGCCTTCTTGCATTACACGGACTTAGGTCCACAACTTCGCTCATTGGTCAAATACACCAATGGTGCTACCTCTGGTAGTATCAATACCCATCTCCTTGACAATTTTAAGTTGGAAGCAGAAATCATCAAAACAGGCAAAGTTGATCAAGTATTGGCTAAAAATGCACTCGTTTTGGTACAAATACTGAAAGAGCCAATCTCTACCAAAGGGCCTCGATTGAGCTGTGAAATTACCATTCCTGGGCGCAATATTATCTTGTCGCCATTCACAGATAGGGTTTCCGTTTCTAAAAAAATTGCATCGGCTGACGAACGCAAAAGACTTCAAGTTTTAGGCGAAAGTATCAAGCCAAAAGGTTTTGGTTTGATTATCAGAACGGTTGCTGAAGGGAAAAAAGTTGCCGAATTGCACGAAGAATTGACCTTCATGGTCAAACAATGGGAGAACGTTCATAAGCAATTGCGCAATGCAAAACCTCCAACCAAGTTGTTGAGCGAATTGGACAAAACTTCCAGTATTTTACGTGATTTATTGACGGATTCTTTTAGCAGAATTGTCATCAACGACAAGGAAATGCACCAAAGTGTCCGTGGTTATATGCAAAATATTGCACCTGACCAAGTGGATATTGTTCAATTTCATAAGGGTGGAAAAACTATTTTTGACCAATATGGCGTTACTCGACAAGTAAAAGCTTCTTTTGGGAAAACAGCGACGATGCCAAGTGGCGCATACTTAATTGTAGAAGCGACGGAGGCAATGCACGTCATAGATGTCAATAGCGGTCATAAAGTGACCACTGGCGATACGGACGATGCCATTTACGCTGTCAATATAGAAGCTGCGGAGGAAATTGCACGTTTGATTCGATTGAGAGATATTGGCGGACTGATTGTCATAGATTTTATTGACATGAAGAATGCACATCACCGTCAAGCGATTCAAAAATCCATGGCGGATTATATGCGAAAAGACCGTGCGCAACACACCATTTTGCCGATTAGCAAATTTGGTTTGATGCAAATAACACGTCAGCGAGTACGACCTGAGGTGGCTATTAATACGGCGGAAGTTTGCCCGACGTGCAGCGGTTCTGGTCAAATCAGTGCTTCGTCTTTGCTGATTGACGAGATAGAACGTGATCTTAGTTTTATCTTACAAACGGGCAATAAGTCAAAAATCACCTTGCAATTACACCCTTTTATTTATGCTTTTTTCAAAAAAGGCTTTTTTAACAAACAAATAAACTGGTATAAAGAATATTATCGTTGGATTTCACTGAAAGAAGATGCCAACTATCATCTTAATGAATATCGTTTTTTTGATGATAATGATGATGAAATAAGGTTGAATTAAGAAAAAAGCGAGTAATGTTACATTACTCGCTTTTTTTAATTTTTAGTCAAATAGAAAAAAATAAACAGGATGGTTTGAATTTACAAGTTGCTGATTAACAGCACTTTTGAATTTTAAATTTCAAATAGTTACTCAATTAGATTCTATTGATTTTACATTTTTTGCTAAAAAAAGAGCTATTAAAATCATACAAATTGAAAAATAACCAACATAAGCATAGTTTTCAAAATGTCCGTTTTCGGAAGTATAGACAATTGAACCAGCAATCGTTGCGCCTGCACCTGACGCTAATTGCTGTACAGAAGAATTGATACTCATAAAACCGCCCCGCTGTTGAGGCGTTACAACACTTGATACGATGGCTTGCATTGGAATCATGCGACCATTGACCGTTACGAAAAAAATACTTGAAATGGCTAAGATTGTCCAAAGTGGCACTTGCCAAAGGTTCGTAATCAGCCAAACTGGTACTAACGACGCTAATCCAAATATCAATAAAATTAGAAACTTTCCTTTTTTATCTGCTAATTTTCCAACCAATGGCGATGTGAAAATAGTTAGTAGTCCTCCAACCAAGTAAATCAAAAAAATATTTTTTTGGCTAAAACCAACATTTGCAACCAACGATGGTGAAATAAATGGAATAATCGCAAAATGACCTAAACTCATCACGGTTGATAAACCAAGTGCAAGCATTTGGTTGGGCGATTTTAAAATGTCTGTAAGTACGTGTAGAGGATTTTGTCGCACAGTTTGATTTTGTAAATGACCATTGACTGGCGAAACGAAAAAATAAATCCCAATAGCAACCAATATACCAAGTCCTCCAATGGCTAAAAATGGAACGTGCCAATTATAGTGCGCTGCCAACCAAAGCCCCGTAGGAACACCAGCCACCGAAGCCACCGAAAATGCTGTCATCAACAAACCCATAGCACTTGCCCTACGCTCGTAAGGAACAGTATCTGCGACGATTGACATTACTTGCGCTCCAATAACACCACCAAAAAGTCCAGCCAATATCCTTGCCGCAACCAAAAATTGATAGCTTGGTGCAAATGCACAAGCAAAAGTACCCAATAAAAACCCAATGTAGGCAAATAGTAGGACTTTTTTCCTATCATAATTATCAACAAAAAAGGCGGAAACAAAACCTGCCAAACCTGCGGTTAAGCTGTATGCCGAAACTGCCCAAGCAAACTGTTTAGGTGTGATGTGGAAAAGCTCAATAAGTTGTGGCCCGAGAGGCATCATTATCATGAAGTCCATGATGTGCGTAAAATTCACACTTGCCAAAATCAGTAAGAGAAGTTTTTCTTTAGAAATCATGTACAAAGGTAAGCAAAAATTAAATATTTTATAAAAAAAATATTTTTTCATAAAATATTGTATATCAAATACTTACGATAAAATAATTAAAGTATATTAAAATAATAATGAAATTATTTTAAATATATTAAAAATAATATTTTTTCACAAAAATATACCAATACGATATATTTTAATGTACATATATTTAATAATCAAAATTTTACAAATTATATTTTTTATAAATTGAAAAATAATTTTCACACAACGTCTAAAAAATGTTATTGCACGGGTTCTCAGAAGGCTGCATCTTTGTGTTATAAATGAGAACCGTAAGGGACGACGGAGTAACATTTATATTCAAAATCGAACAAACTTGAAATGATTTTTTGTTTCGAGTAATAAGTCGGCAAAAGAGTCTGCTTAGTTTTGGATATGTTCATGGGATTTAGTCCGAGCGAGTCAGATGTTATCATGGGACGATAATAAAAGCATCTGACTCGTGAAAAGGACAGCACTGAAACGTTAAAAAAGCATTAATGCTTACTTAAATGTTTCCAATTTTGATTTAGCTAATACTAAAAATATAGCCGATTGCGTTTAATTAGCAATCGAAAGATTAATGTTCATGGGATTATAATTTGTTGGAAAGTCGTTACAAAAGAGTAACGACTTTTTTTTGTACCCTAAAGAAACCTAAGGCTTATTTCTCGTCCATTAATTTTGTGAACTCATCAAACAAATACCTTGAATCATGCGGGCCAGGTGCTGCTTCGGGGTGATATTGTACAGAAAACGCTGGTTTATTTTTCAAACGAATTCCTTCAATTGTATTGTCATTAAGGTTGATATGCGTCACTTCTATGTCTTCGTGACCTTCCAATGCTTCAGGATTCACTGCAAAACCGTGGTTTTGACTTGTAATTTCGCACAAACCTGTCAAAAGATTTTTTACGGGATGATTGATGCCACGGTGTCCATTGTGCATTTTGTAAGTTGGAATACCCATCGCCAAAGCCAAGATTTGATGTCCCAAACAAATGCCAAACAAAGGCTTGTTCAAAGCTAAAATTTCTTTTGTAATAGCAATTGCATAATCCATTGGTTCTGGATCACCAGGCCCATTGGAAAGGAAATAACCTGTTGGATTCCAGTCTTTTATTTCACTCAAAGGTGTTTTTGCAGGAAAAACTTTCACATAACAATCTCTCTCCACAAACGAGCGCAAAATATTTTGTTTTACGCCATAGTCCAAGACCGCCACACGGTATTTAGAATCAGGATGACCAAGCGCGTATGCTTCTTTTGTAGAAACTATTGAAGCCAACTCCAGTCCAGCCATAGAAGGTACATTGTCCAGCTGTGCTTTTAGAACTTCTAAATCCGTCGTTTCTGACGAAATAATAGCATTCATTGCGCCTTTACTACGGATATAACGCACTATTTCTCTTGTATCAACATCGTAAATAGCTGTTAAATTGTTTTTTTCAAGGTAATCTTGAATACTTGCATCTGCTTTTGATCTTGAAAAATCAATGTTAAAATTACGACACACCATTCCAGCTATTTTGATGCTATTGCTTTCAACTTCGTCGTGTTTTGTACCATAATTGCCAATGTGCGCATTGGTATTGACCATGATTTGCCCAAAATAAGAAGGGTCGGTATAGATTTCTTGGTAGCCTGTCATGCCTGTATTAAAACAGATTTCGCCAGTGGTTGTGCCAATTTTCCCAGCGGCTTTGCCATAAAAAACTTTACCGTCTTGTAATAAAAGAATTGCTTGTGTGGTTTGCATGATGTATTTAAGAATGGTGATTTTGGCGCAAAGATACACCACTAAAATTTAAACTACAAAATAGCATTGAAAAATTTATTGTTTTCGTAAAATTCTTGACTTTGTGTTGTAATTGGGTAAAATTAATTTAGAATATTAATCTTCTATTTATATATACACGTTGGAAAGTGGTTTTTGCATAAATGTAGAATGTTGAGTACTAAGAACAAGCAATATCTTAAATATCCAATAACTAATATCTTTTATTTTTATCCTTGTCACACATTTCTATTTTTAAGTATTTTTTTATTTCATATTTTTAAAATACTATTAATCAACGTTATAAAAGTGCAAGTTTAATTTATGTAACAAAGGGCTTTACAATTTAGTTTTTTTCCTATATATTTGTATTATTCTTACAAAAAAGTAGTCCTCCCATCTTTTTTATTCACATTTTATCAGTATGCACTGAAACCTAAGACGTGAAATCGTGTCACGGGTTTTTTAATTTTTCATGAACGAAATTCCTTTTAAGGAAGTCCAGCGAAGCCATTGCTTTTGTTGGTCATAACAGTATATACAATATATCATGCGAAACCAACAACTTATTATAATCCTTTTTGCATTGTGCATCGCCGTGACGGGTAAAGCGCAGGTTTTTCAAGTACAAGAATCTGGTGCAGCTCCTCTGACACCTGAGAATCTAATCTACAATTATTTTCTTGGTTCTGGTATTGAAGTATTGAACATTAAATACGATGGACCGCCAATCTCGGTAGGTTATTTTGACAATGCCAAATCAACAATTGGTTTAGATCGAGGTATCGTAATGACTACGGGTCGTGTCAAAACGATGAAAAACGGCAATCAATATCTATATGGTATTGATGCGCCTGGCAATGTCAATGCAGACAACAACAATACCAGCACTGTTTATGATGCTGATGCTGTAAAATTGAGCAAAGAATTGCCTCAAAACTTGGTGCGCTATACAATTACCTTCAAACCAAGTGCAGATACACTGCGTTTTCGCTATGTTTTTGCTTCGGAAGAATATCCCGAATATGCTTGCCGTGATTACAATGACCTTTTTGGTTTTTTTATCAGCGGTCCAGGTATTAATGGTACTTTTGAAAATAAAGGCATCAATATTGCAAAAATTCCAAACACGGATTTACCCGTTACCATCAATAATATTCACTTGGCGTATGCGCCAAACAGTTGTCCAGAAGCCTACAAAGATTACTACAATGACAACAATAAATCTACAAAATTTCCTGTTTTTGATGCGTTTTTAGATGTTTTCACCGCAGAAGTTGCCGTTCAACCTTGCCAAACTTATACCATTAAATTGGTGATTGCTGACGTTGGTGACAAACGTTTGGACAGTGGCGTTTTTTTAGATGCAAAAAGTTTTGGAACAAATGCGCTCAAAATTGATGTAGCGAATTCGACAGCGGTTGAAGGCTGTTCGGAAGGTATTTTGGCTTTTAATTTACCCAATAAAAAAGGAACGGATTATAAAATTCCTGTAAAAATTGTTGGTGGTACAGCTTCCGCAGCAGATTACAAACCTTTGCCAAAAGAAATTGTCATCAAAGCGGGCGAAATGTCTGCGTCATTGAATATCGAAGCGATTAAAGATGCAGCCAACGAAGGTTTTGAAACCATCGGCGTAGAATACGAAAGCAATCCTTGCAAAAAAGATACAATTTGGTTGAGCATCAAAGACAATGAACTCAAGCAACCAGAATTAGGTGCTGACAAAACAATTTGTGAAGGTGAAAGCGTTACCTTAGATGCGACAGTTCCCGTGGAAGTGCCTTCTCCGAAAAACTTTAATTTTAACAATGCCATTGACATTAATACCATTACGCCATTGACACCACAAGAGCCACCAACTTTTGCAGACATCAATGTGGTAGGGATTACGCCTGTTCAATTGCAGGCAAATATGATTCAATCGGTTTGTTTTTCAGCAAATCATGAGCGTTTGGAAGACTTAGATGTGTATTTGATTGCGCCAAATGGAAAATTTATTGAATTGACTTCTGACAATGGCGCAGCTGGTACAAAATATCAAAATACTTGCTTTACGCCAAAAGCAACAACAAAAATAGTTGATGGAAATGCACCTTTCAGCGGAGATTTTCTTCCTGAAGGCAATTGGGACGACCTCTGGAGTGCTGGCAATAACCCTTCCAACGGAAAATGGAAATTGCAAATCATAGATGACCAAGCTGGACAAATCGGAAAATTATTGAATTGGAACATTACTTTCCGACCTGTCTATTCGGTTAATTATTTATGGCAACCAGACGCTGGTCTGAGTTGCAAAGATTGTCCAAAAGTAACGATAATACCAACAAAATCAAGTGTTTATAAGGTTTTAGTTTCTGACAGTTATGGTTGTAAATTACAAGATTCTTTAAAAATAACGCTTGGAAATCAGTTGCCTGCACCTTTGGTGACTTGTCAGAGCGTAACCGCAAACAGTGTTGCTTTTGTTTGGCAACCTGTTGGCAGCGCAACGGAGTACGAAGTCAGTGTCAATAGTGGTGCATGGCAATCGGCAAATGGTGGTGCTTTTTCTCACAAGGTAAGTAATCTTGGTTTGGGACAAAAAATAAACATTCAAGTGCGTGCTAAAAATACAAATTCTAAATGTACGAATGCTGGTGCAGAAGTCGGAACAGCAACTTGTTCAACACCTGATTGTTTGCCACCTTCTTTTAAAGTAACAAATGTTCAAAACGAATCTTGTTATGGTAGAAAAGATGGAAAAGTTCAACTTTTGGCAGAAAACGGTTTTGCGCCTTATTTATATCAATTTGAAAATCAAAAAAATAGCGTTGGTGCATTTATGTTGATTGGAACAGGTTCATACAGCGCAACAGTGACAGATGCCAAAGGTTGTTCTTCTACGACAACTTTTAACATCAGTTCTCCTTCGCCAGTGGTTGCAAAACCTGTTTCGGAAGATGCTTCGTGTAGCGGAATGGCAGATGGTTTTGCCACATTGAAAGTTGCAGGTGGTATTGCGCCTTACGAATTTAGTTGGAGCAATGGCAAAAAAGATTCTTTGTTACAAAATTTATCAAAAAGCGTGTATAGTGTTACTGTTTATGATAAAAACGGTTGTTCAAGTAGCCATAATATTACAGTCGCTGACAAAAGTAGTTTAGAACTTTTGGCAAAAACAACAGACATAAAATGCCACGGCGAAAACAATGGTAGCGTTATCATTACACCAAAAGGCGGAACTGCGCCATACACTTATTCTTGGACAAATGGAACTGCTTACAACTTAATCAATCAAAATATAAACAACTTAAAATCAGGAACTTACAACTTGCTAATGACTGACAGTAAAGGTTGTAAAACTTCTGCAAAATATACCATTACTGAGCCTAAAAGCGAATTGTTATTGACTGTTTCGGGAAGTGCAACGGTTTGTTATGGCGAAAAAGGTCATGCACAAGCCTTCGCAATAGGCGGAACGACTCCTTACAAATTTGCTTGGAGCAATGGTCAAAATACTGAAAAATTAGAAAAAATTCCAGCTGGAAATTACCAACTTATCGTAACAGATGCCAATGGCTGCCAGAAAAAAGACAGCATAAAAATCATTGGTTTGGAAGAAATAAAAGTTGAAATGAGCATCGTTCATGCTTCTTGCAACAATGGAAAAGATGCTTCCGCCGAAATCGCTAAGATTTTTTCTGGAACAAAAAATACAAACATCAATGAGTACAATTATAAATGGAGCAATGGTTCGTCTAATGCTCAAACAACTGCTTTACAAGGTGGACAAACTTATACTTTGACCATTTCGGATAAGTTAGGATGCTCGCTTACTAAAATTTTCGCAATAATCAATCCGCCATCAATCGGTGTCGTGATTGACAAAATTACCAACGCAACCTGTTTTGAAAATCAAAATGGGTCGGCAACTGCAATAGGCATCGGAGGCACTGCACCGTATTCGTACACCTGGGACCAACAGACGGGAGGACAGAAAACAGCAAACGCAAACAATTTAAGACCAGGAACTTATACGGTTTATGTCTCAGATGCCAAAGGTTGCCAGACTCAAAAAGAAGCAACCATCAAATCACCAAACAAGTTAAAAATTTCTTTCACTCCACGCAATTTGGCTTGTAAAGAAGACAATTCTGGTAAAGTGGAGAGTTTTATTGTTGGTGGAACACAACCTTTTCAATATGCTTGGAGCAATGGCGAAAAAACACCTGCGATAGAAAAGTTAGCCGTAGGAACTTATCGTTTGACTTTGACCGATGCTCAGGGTTGTACTGTTGCAGAACAAACTAAATTGACTGAACCTGATGAATTAGACGCTGAAATTACAACCACTGATGCGACTTGTTTTGGTTCAAAAAATGGTAAAATAAAAATCAATCCAATTGGAGGAACGCCTCCATTTAAGTTCAGCTTAGATGGTTCGCCTTTCAATGGAATTTCAAATATTGTCTATTTGAAATCCAATACTTATGAAATAACAGTAAAAGATGTTCGTGGTTGTTTGGCAGTAAAAACAGACATCGAAATTAAAGAACCTGATGCGTTGGACATTGAATTAGGGCAAGATACAACCATTTCTTTTGGTGATACAATTCAATTGGGTGCTGTAAAAAAAGGTTTTAAACAATCTTTTAATTACAAATGGAATCCGCACGATAGTGCTACGATAAGCTGTTTGTATTGTTCTAATCCAAAAGTTTTTCCAGTGACCACCACCATGTATGAAGTGAAAGTAACAGACGATAAAGGCTGTACTGCAAAGGATAACATCAAGGTTTTTGTGAATTTTACGCCAAAAATATTTGTCCCAACTGCTTTTTCTCCTAATAACGATGGAAAAAATGATGTTTTGATGGTTCATGGTGACAAAGATATTAAAATTAATTATTTCATTATTTACGACAGATGGGGAAGCCAAATCGCCGAAATCAAAGACTACAAAATCAATGATGACAACGGGCTTTGGGACGGTACACTCGGCGGAAAACGCCTTCCGATGGACACTTATGTTTGGGGAATGGAAGTCCTTTATCCAACAGGACAAACAGAAACGATGAAAGGAAGTGTGCAGTTGATGCGATAGTATATCCTAATATTTTACTTACTAAAAACCTAAAGAACGGCTTTTTCTACGTAGAAAAAGCCGTGCTTTACGGTTTATATACACGTCGAAAAGTGGTTTTTGGGTTTTGTATTTATGCAAAATATTGAACACCAAGCGTTTACAATATCTTCAATATCTAATAACCAATATCCGTTGTGTATATGTGCACTGTTGAGCGGCACGAAAAATGTAAGTGCAACGAAATCATAAAAAAAGCGTAATTTTGAGTTATCAAACGAAAAAATTATGCAAGAAACAGTATTTT
>JAYWHK010000001.1:0-15427 GCA_043777755.1 Saprospiraceae bacterium | reverse complement strand
AAGTCAATAAGTCAAATAAAAGTCGTAAGTCAATAAGTCAAATAAAAGTCGTAAGTCAATAAGTCAAATAAAAGTCGTAAGTCAATAAGTCAATAAGTATTTCAATTTATTGTTTTACAATAGAAAACTAAGGGAACTTGCAGACTTACGACTAAAAAAGACTTTTTGACTTACGACTAAAATACGCATCACGCAAAGGACTTACGACTAAAAAGGACTTTTTTTGACTTACAACTAAAACAAAATTATGAAAAAAAACGATAAATACGGCATTGTATATTCCACAAATCCTGATTATGAATTTGAACCGATTGAGGAGGAAATCATAGAAACACTTGCGCCCGAAAAGCAGCAGTTACGGATTTGGTTGGACAGAAAAAATCGAGGTGGCAAAGACGCTACGCTCGTCAAGGGTTTTGTGGGTACAGAAAATGACCTTTCTGATTTGGGTAAAACCTTAAAAACAAAATGTGGCACGGGCGGTGCTGCAAAAGATGGTGAAATCCTCATTCAAGGTGACATGAGAGATAAAGTACTGGAGTGGTTGCTCAAGATGGGGTATAAAAATACGAAAAAAGCGGGGTAGTATTTACATGGTAAATAACCTATGAATTATGATTTTTTTAGTAATTAAATAATTGATAATCAGTTATTTATATATTTTAATAACAAAAAAATATAAGATGAAATTTAAGAAAAAAGCAGCATTGTCTTCTTCTAATCCTAATTTTATTTCTATTTCGGAGTGGATAAAGCACGCACCTTATACAATTCCTTTAAATGGTTATGATACTCAGTTTTTACCACTTTGTAATCAGGTGTTGAAAATTTTGAATGGATATGGTTTTTTACAAGACGGTAAGACTTCGTTAAATTTAGCAAAGCGGAAAGAGCTTGCTATAGTTCTTGTTGCTTATTTTGAAGATTTTATCAATGATATTGGCATTTGGAAAGCATTTGTAACAACCAATAAAGAATTGTATGGTTTTGCCCTGCCTTTACTTGACCTTTCGGAATACGAAGAAGATTACCTAAATAAAGAAGATTTAGCTTACATTATTTTTCATTTTATTCACAAGCACAATGAACCATGTTTGTTTAGTCCTAATGGTGCTGTACTTGATGTAGCAAAAGAAATTTTTGATTATTTAGAACCAATGATTGACAACATTGAACCTACTGCTTATTATGACAGATACTTAGCGGTGAAGTCCACGGATAATTACTTTGATTTTAAAGATAAATATGTATGGTTCGGAACGCAGTCTTACCTCATGGGCGTAGAAAGTAAGATTGGATTGGCTAAAAAAGAAGAGGAGATTATAGACTCTGTAACAAAAACACCTGCAATGCTGCCTTATTTTGAGCAACTCTTGTATCAAGAGTTAGACAATCATATTTTTTCTCATCGCTCTTCTTTCTCTGCACTTAATACTTTTGATTGGTTAGCATTGATAATTAAGAGCGATGAAGCAACTAAAAATCAGGTGAAAAATTTGACATACCGTCATTCTGGTGCATTTATTTACAGCAAAATCAAGGATAAAGATTTTTTTGTCTATACGAATATCATAACAAATCGTGAATATTTGGTGTATAGGCTATCCGTAAATGGTGATAATAAAACGGTAGAACCCAACACTACGACCTTTGAAATGAATCTTATCTTTTGGGACAAAAAATGGTGGCAAACTGGTGTAGCGATGGGATTTGATAAAAAAGGGTACACCAAACCAATGACCAAACCACATCTTGTGCCTTGGATTTTTTCGCAGGAAGAGCAAGATAAGCGGCGGGCTGCATCTGATAAAATGTATAATTCTCATGTTGCATTTTTTGGCTCGCCTTTGTATGTTTCAAAAGATATTGAAGATTTAGCAACGCAATTGATTAATTCTAACCATTTTTACAATACTGGTGAAATGCAAAACACTGGAAAAGAGGTTGCACTGCAAATTGAAAATCAAAAAAAATCATTTGAAAAACAATTTGGAAAAAATGAAAAAGGGGTTTCTCTTTTCTTTGTAAAAGGATTTGGACAAGTATTTGATAAAGAGATAGATACAATAATTCAATTAATGGAGTTAGAAAATACTACGCAAGACGAATCAGATGACTTATTTTATCGTTTGGTCTATACAATTTACCCTGAACTTGCTGCATATTTAATAGAAACTTATCCAACACATAATATTAAAGCTCCTTTTATTCCTACGGTTGAGAAAACACTTGCTTCAATGCCTTTTCTATATCGCCTTCTTACACCAGAACGTTTTGGTCCTCAAACACCAATGATTGTGTACGCTAAATAATTTTTTTAAAAACAAACACTTGATAATCAATTAATTATCAGGTGTTTGTTTGATTTTATTTAGGTAAAACTTCAAAAGTGTAATTCCTTGAAGCTGATTTTACTTCTCCTGTTAGTGGATGCTTAGTTGAAATAACTGCATGAATAGTTTGTTTTCCAACACTAAAGCATTGGGTTTCAAAATGAGCCAGACCATTTTTGGCTTCTAATACTTCACCATTTACTGAAAAAGTGAACTCTCTACCGTTAAAATTAGTAGTGTAAGCTGCTGCTGCCAAATCAACTGAAAAAATATCATTTACTTTTATTATTCCAACATTATTGGGGTTAATAGCTACCATGAAATCATCAAATTTAATATTTCCAGCTGTTTTGCTTAAAACATAGTCCAAGAAAGAGATTTCCATTCTTTTTAATTGCGATTTGTCCTTCTTTAATTCCAATATTGCCATACTTGCAGGCAATTCATTTAATTTTTTATTTTTACTTTTAAAATATTGGGCCAAAGTATTCTGAAAGAATAATCTATCACTAAGCTCTATTTTTAAACAAAATGAATCGCTATAATTCACCAATGATTGTTCATATTTTGACAATATTTTTTCTGTAAAAAATAATTGAGAAGGAATAGACGTTTTTTGGAGAAAAATTGGAAATTTCTTTGAATAATTTTCAAAATCTTGCACAAGCCTATTGATACCACCTGTATGGTAACTGGTGATTTCGATAACTTGATTGGCAGACTCTTGAAAATATAGAGTTTGTGCGTTTTGATAAGCCTTTGTTTCTTTATCTAAACAATATTTTAGAGAAACAGAAGTGTTATCAATAACGGCATAATCACTATCCATTGTTTTGCTAATTTCAATATATTGGTCTATTGAGATAGACGAAAAATAAATGTAAATACTCATTAGTAGAATGACTATGACCTGAGAGTAATGCAAAAAACGAGTATTTAAAAGTATTTTTTTCATAATAAAAAATTGATTGTGAGCGATTTGTAGTTTTAATAACGCTCAAAATATAGTATTACAATCTCATGGCGTAATCACCTCATCGCCATTTTCATATTTCACAAATTCAAAAATCAGGTTGAGCATTTCGTTTTTTGTTCCCCAACCATAAGTAACAGTTTGTGGTGGTGAAAACGGATTGCGAAGATTCTGCCGAGTATTGTCAAACTCAGCTTCTGCAAAAATAGTACTTCCTGCTGGTATTTTCAATAAGTTTTTAAACTGATAATTCATTTGCCAGTTAAAATTCCACTCATTGATTTTGATTAAAGGAATCAAATCTCCATCGGGCGTAATGGCGTAGGCTTTGAAATTTTTGCCCAACAAATGCAAATGCGGCAAAACACTCAAAAGGGAAATGTCATAAGGAATTATTTGCGAGCGCATATAAAATTTAATCACAGTGTCGGCTGGAATCTCAAACGGTTCATTCACAACTGTATGTTCGTCCATGACGAAGGTTTGTACCAATCTTTTTATCGTATCTTCTTGATTTACAGGATATAAAATTACTTTTGCACTATCCAAAATTGCTCTTGACGAAGGTGCATAGTGCATATTAATGACCAAGTCAGCATTGGCAGGCAAACGACGAGCCATGCCTTTGGGATAAAAAATAGCCTGTCTTCCTGGAAGCCAACCATACCAAAATTCATCTGCCAATTTTATTTTTTGCCTTGAAAATTCAGAACTGGCACCAACTTCAATACCATCGTCAGCCCGTAATTTTCGGGTCGTATCAATCATAATGCGATTGTGATGAGCAACAGGTTTATAGCCTGGGATAAAATCTATACCTTTTATATACAGCGGTTTGTCTGTATTTGTTGGCAAAACAAAGACACGAAACTGTTCTTGATTGTCACCTTTTAGCAAAAAAGGCTTATTGTAAGGAATTACTATTTTTTCATTATTCCGTTGTCCTTGTTCCAAAGGAGCTTCCCAGTTGATATTTGCTACTTTTTTATCTTTTTTTTCGTTTGCCCAAACCGATATTTTTTCAATCTCTGCATCAGAAAGTCTTCTCTCTTTATGAAAAGTTTGAAAACTCGAGTCTGAAAACCAAGGCGGCATATACCTTGACGTTGTAACAATTTTGATAAAATCTTTTCTTCGTTCCAAATCTTGTGTAGAAGACAAACTGAAAGGCGCAGCACCGCCTTTGCAATGACAAGGTGTACAGTTTTTTTGAACAATTGGAACTATATCTTTTTGAAAATCAATATTTTGTGAAAAAACAAAAGTAATTTTTGAAAATAAAAAAAGAATAAAAAATAAAGATTTTATTGACATTTTAATTGATGTTTTAAATATGAGGAGGTTCTCTGCGTTTTTGGAGGGATTTAGGATAATCTAATATTCAATAATACAACCCAATGCTTTTGTCGCAGTTCGTTCTACACATTTGCCTTGTAAATACAATTCAATGGCATCTATTAAATAATGTTCCGTTGCTTTTGTACGGTATTTTCCCAAGTCATAAAACCAATTGTCAATAGAACCTCGATAAAGTAGTGCATTATATTCGTCAAAGAAAAAAACTTCTGGAACAACCTCAGTATCCATACTTTGTAATAAGGCATTGTTTTTATCAATCAAGTAGGGTAGCGTAAAATCATATTGCGATTTGAATAGTGTAATAGTACTGTCGCTTTCCCATTTTGTAAAAATGGCTTGAAAAGCAATTTTCGGAAAATCACTTTGTATTTTTTGAATAACGGGAACATATTTTTGGCTCATCGGACATTCGGTGTCAAAGCTAAACAATATTTTTTGTCCGCTTACCAAAAAAGAATGACATAAAAAAAACAAGAAAATCAATCGCATAAAAATCTATTTTAGAGGACAAAGATATATTTTTTTATTTTTTCCATAGAAATAAAGATAAAATAAGTACACTGTTTTTTTAGTTGTTTAATGTTTGCTATTGTTTGAAATGGTTCTAACTAATTGAAAACCCCAATAATACAACAATTATAAACAATAACAAACTTTTAAAACAATGTAATAAGAAGCCTTTACTTTATAATTTTAACAATTTTAACAATCAAATAAGTATTTTTTACTTGTAAAAAATAGCACTCCAAATTATATTCCGAAACAATGAAAAAAAATATCATTTTTATGTAAAAAATTCTGTGCTATCATTTTTTATTACATATAAAAGTTGTACCTTTGCACCAAAATTTGAGAACATATCATAAGTTTTGTCAAAAATGATGAATTTAACGAGATTTTACTTTATTTTAGTAGCTTTTGCCTTGTTTTTGGTAACGCCAAAAATCAATGCACAAGAACACAATCATACATCGCCAGCACATACTCACGAAAATGCTGCGCCTGCAACAGGACATGAAGGACATGACCATGCTGCGCCAGCTCATTCGGACGCTACAACTACCGCAACACACGAAGCGGGAGCTTGTGCTACGGCACATGGCGAAGAAAAACTTAACTTGACAAATATTATCATGGAACACATTGGCAATTCCAATGAGTTTCATTTGTTTGGTCATTATTCTATTCCATTGCCTTGTATTTTACAATCAAGTGGCGATGGTTTGACGGTTTGTTTGTCAAGTGTCTTTGAACATGGACACAAGTCATATAATAAGTATGTAATGTACGAAGGTGTTGTTCATCGTGTACAAGATGCAGGTATGCCTACTTTTCCTCGTGAGGCTGTAGAAGTACACGCTTTGCATCCAGAAAAAATAAAAGGTGGCGAAATTGGCTATATTTGTTACGGTGGTGAGAAATATCCTTTGGAAAAGCACTCAGTTTTGGGCGCAAGCACCTCTTTTATGGATTTCTCTATTTCCAAAAATGTATTTACAATGCTATTGGCAGGAATCTTACTTTGTGCGATTTTCTTCTCTATGGCAAAAGCATATAAGACACGTCAAGGTCAAGCTCCAAAAGGATTGCAGAATTTCATGGAACCTGTGGTAAGTTTTATCATTGACGAAGTTGCCAAGCCAATGTTAGGTGACAAATACATGAAGTTTTTACCTTACTTATTGACGGTATTTTTCTTTATTTTAGCAAATAACCTTTTGGGATTGATTCCATTTTTCCCGGGTGGTGCAAACGTAACGGGAAATATTGCCACTACTCTAGTATTGGCAGTTATCACCTTCTTAATTACCAACCTCAGTGCAAATAAAGATTATTGGGGACATATTTTTTGGATGCCAGGCGTACCAGCAGCAATGAAGGTAGCTTTAGCACCAATTGAATTGTTAGGTATTTTCACAAAACCAGTTTCATTAATGATACGTTTGTTTGCAAACATCACCGCAGGACACATCATCGTATTGGCATTGGTTGGACTTATCTTTGTTTTTGGAAAAAATGGTGCTAGCGTAGGTGGTGCTTCCGCAGGAACACTTGTAGCTGTTCCTTTTACATTGTTCTTGAGCATTATTGAGTTAATCGTAGCATTTATACAAGCGTTTATCTTTACTATTTTGTCTGCGTCATATTTTGCAGCAGCAACAGAAGAACACGCACACGACGAACATCATTAATCAATAATAAATTTTTTATAACTTTTTAAATACAATAATTATGTACGCAGCAATTGGAGCAGGTTTAGCAGCTATCGGAGCAGGTATCGGTATCGGTCAAATCGGTGGTAAAGGAATGGAAGCAATCGCTCGTCAACCAGAAGCAGCAGGCGATATACGTGCAAACATGTTAATCGTAGCGGCTTTCGTTGAGGCGGTAGCTCTTTTCGCAGTAGTAGTATCTTTCTTAACGATTGGATAATCACTTCTGCCAATACTCTGAATTGCCAACGGTTGGTTGGTAGTTCAGAGTTATTTTAAAGATTGTAAAACTTAGATACGCTTACTATTAAAACGAAGTTTTAATAAAATTAGTGAAATTAGATTTAATTTTTACACTACGATTAGTGAAATTCGTTTAATTAGATAAAATTAGTGATTAAACAAAATACGCTAAGTTGTTATTTAAAATTAAAAAAAATGAAAAGTAATGAAGATAAGAGGTGATACATTCGTAAAATCTTCAAATCTTCAAATCACATAATTTTCAAATTTATATATAATGTTATTTTTAGCAGAATTTTCCGTTATTAAAGTTGATCCAGGATTAGTCTTCTGGACGGTAATCATATTCGTAACGCTTTGGGTGCTTTTAGGCAAATTTGCATTCAAACCAATTGCAGAGGCATTGAAAGATCGCTCTGATTCAATTGACAATGCGTTGAAACAAGCTGAAATGGCTCGTCAAGAAATGGCGAACTTGAAGGATGAAAATAGCAAAATCATGGCTAAGGCAAGCGAAGAGCGTGCAGCAATCCTAAAAGAAGCTAAGGAAACAGCGGCAGCGATGGTCAATGACGCAAAAGACAAAGCAAGAGAAGAAGCGCAACGCTTAATCGTTAATGCAAAAGTTGAAATCGAAAATCAACAAAAAGCAGCCATGACTCAGGTCAAAAATGATGTTGGTACTATGGCGATTGCAATTGCTGAAAAAATCATTCGCAAAGAATTGGCTAAAGACGCTGCACAAGTGGATTTCGCTAATGCGTTGGTGAAAGAAATTAAATTAAATTAATTTGGAGATTTGAAAATGAGATTATTTGAAGATTCTAAATCTTTAATATCATCAAATTAACAAATCATCAAATCATCAAATCAATAAAAATGTCTGCTACAAAATTAGCTACACGATACGCCAAAGCATTGATTGACTTGGCAAAAGAGCAAAACCAATTGGAACTTGTCCAAGCGGATATAGTCGCTTTTGCTGAAGCAACAAAACAGCGTGACTTTTATATGTTGTTGAAAAGTCCTATTATTGACTTTAAAAAGAAACAACAAATTGTCAATGCAATTTTTGGTGACAAATTTAATAAAACGACCTTGGCGTTCATCAATTTGATTTGTGGTAAAAGCCGTGAGGAATATTTACCAGAAATCTCAGCAGCGTTTTTGAGTCAATACAAAGAAATGCAAGGCATATCTTCTGTCAAAATCACTACGGCTACGCCGTTAGATGCGGCAGGGTTGGAAGCCATCAAACAAAAATTAGTCGCTTCAAATGCTATTTCTGCAAATGTTGATGTTACAACAGCAGTAAATGCAGATTTGATTGGCGGTTTTGTTTTGGAATTTGATGGAAAACAATACGATGCCAGCGTTGCTAACCAACTCTATAAACTGAAAGATAAATTCGACGATAACGATTATATCAATCAGATTATGGCAAGGTAAAAGCCTTCCTCCGAAATAGTCCTTTGTGATTAAAAGTAAAGCCTTTTTGAGAGATACTTTCCAAGAAATTGGTGGTTTTTTACTGAAAAAATAAAAATTAAGAGTAAAACTTAGTCATGTGTGAGATTAAAACGAAGTTTTAATAAAATTAGTGAAATTAGATTTAATTGTTAAGTTGCAATTAGTGAAAATTCGTTTAATTAGATAAAATTAGTGATTAAATAAAATACGCTAAGTTTTTACAAATAAAAATAAATTCAAAAAATAAAATTGAAATCCTTAACAGCTATCATGCTGGTAAGTTCTCCTTAAAAGGGAGGATTCAAAAGGAGTTCTTTTAAAATCTATATATTATCATGGTAGGTGTAAAACCAGAAGAAATATCAGCGATATTAAAGCAACAGTTGTCAGGATTTTCAACTGATGCCGAACTCGAAGAAATCGGTACTGTACTTCAAGCAGGTGACGGTATCGCACGCGTTTATGGTTTGACCAAAGCACAAGCAGGTGAGTTGGTTGAATTTGAAAATGGCGTTCAAGCCATCGTATTGAACTTAGAAGAAGACAACGTCGGTGTCGTATTGTTGGGTGCTTCGGGTTCTATCAAAGAAGGCACTAAGGTGCGTCGTACCCGTCGTATTGCTTCTTTGGAAGTTGGCGAAGGTATGATTGGTCGTGTTGTGAACCCATTGGGCGCACCGATTGATGGTAAAGGCCCAATCACTGGTAAGAGATACGAAATGCCCTTGGAGCGTAAAGCGCCAGGTGTTATCTATCGTCAGCCAGTAGCAGAACCTTTACAAACAGGTATCAAAGCGATTGATGCGATGATTCCGATTGGTCGTGGTCAGCGTGAGTTGATTATTGGTGACCGTCAAACTGGTAAAACTGCCATTGCGATTGACACCATTTTGAACCAAAAAGAATTTTATGACCGTGGCGAGCCTGTATTTTGTATATATGTGGCTTCTGGTCAAAAAGCATCTACTGTAGCTCAGGTTGCTAAGACTTTGACAGAGCGTGGTGCAATGGACTACACTGTAATTGTTTCGGCATCAGCGGCAGATCCAGCTCCAATGCAATTCTACGCACCATTTGCTGGTGCAGCGATTGGGGAGTTTTTCCGTGATACTGGTCGTCCAGCTTTGATTATTTATGATGATTTATCTAAGCAAGCAGTAGCTTACCGTGAGGTTTCTTTGTTGCTTCGTCGTCCACCAGGACGTGAGGCATATCCAGGTGACGTATTCTATTTGCACAGTCGTTTGTTAGAGCGTTCAGCGAAAATCATCGCTAATGATGAAATCGCACGCAGCATGAATGACTTGCCAGAATCTTTGAAAAACTCAGGTTTGGTAAAAGGTGGTGGTAGTTTGACGGCACTTCCGATTATCGAAACACAAGCGGGTGACGTTTCTGCATATATCCCGACCAACGTAATTTCGATTACAGATGGTCAGATTTTCTTAGAATCTAACTTGTTCAACGCAGGTATTCGTCCAGCAATCAACGTAGGTATCTCTGTAAGCCGTGTAGGTGGTAATGCTCAGATTAAATCTATGAAGAAAGTATCGGGTACATTGAAACTTGACCAAGCGCAGTACCGTGAATTGGAAGCCTTTGCAAAATTTGGTTCTGACTTAGATGCAGCGACCAAATCAGTATTGGACAAAGGTTCTCGTAATGTGGAAATCTTGAAACAACCACAATATTCACCAGTATCTGTAGAAAAGCAAGTTGCAATTATCTATTTGGGTACAAACAACTTATTGCGTGATGTTCCTAACAATAAAGTTCGTGAATTTGAAGACGAATTTTTGACGGTATTGGAAAAACGCAATCCAGATGTATTGGCAGATTTCAAAAAAGGTGGTTTGGCTAACGAATCTCTTGCTGTTGTGAAAGCATTAGCATCAGAATTGTCAGCAAGATACAAGAAATAATTAACAATTAATAATGAATAATTAGTAATGAATAATTAAAATAACTAAATAAGTTTTTTGACTTTACAGTATTTTTATTCATTAATAATGAAGAATTAATAATGAATAATTAAAATAACCAATAAGTTTTTTGACTTTACAGTATTTTTAATTATTCATTATTAATTATTAATTTATATAAATCATGGCAGATTTAAAAGCCGTCCGTGAGCGGATTAAGTCAGTAATGTCCACGCAACAGATTACCAAAGCAATGAAAATGGTATCTGCGGCAAAATTACGTAGAGCGCAACAAGCGATTACGCAATTACGACCATATTCTAACAAATTAGACAGTATGTTGAGTAACTTATTGTCGAATTTGGGCAGCGATGCAAATACCTCATTTGGTACAGTGCGTCCTGTGGAGAGCGTATGTGTGGTAGTGGTGACATCAAATCGTGGTTTGTGTGGTGCGTTCAATACCAACATTACAAAATCAGCAATTGCCAACATCAACGAAAAATATTCGACACAATTGGCGGCTGGGAAACTAACCATTCTTCCTATTGGAAAGCGTGGAGCTGATGTGATGCGTCGTACTTATCCAAATGCGACATTCATCACGGATTACGTTGATATTTTTTCGAGCTTGACTTCTGAGAATACCACTCGTGTGTCACAAATGTTGATGAATGCTTTTGCTTCTAAAAAGTTTGATGCAGTAGAGGTTTCTTATGGTCGTTTCAAGAATGCAGGAATGCAATTTGCTGAAACAGAGCGTTTTTTACCAGTATTATTGAACAATAATAGCGGTACAACAACGGCAGTGGCTTCAAAGAAACGTGCAGATTATGTGTTTGAGCCAGACCAAAATAGTTTGTTAGAGCATTTGATTCCAACGATTTTGCATACGCAATTTTTGAAATACAACTTAGATACACACGCTTCTGAGCATGGCGCACGTATGACTGCCATGGACAAAGCGACTGAAAATGCTGATGAAATGTTGAAAGCGTTAAAAATTTCTTACAACAAAGCCCGTCAAGAGTCGATTACGAAAGAACTTTCTGAAATCGTTGGTGGTGCAGCTGCATTGGAAGGATAATTTTTAATGAAAAATTAATAATGAAAAAATTAAAACAATAATATTTTAATTTTTTTTAATATAAAAAAGCGAATTTTTACAGGAATGTAAAAATTCGCTTTTTTTGTGTCTTATTGTAATGATTGCTTCAGCTGTCAAGCAAATGAGTTCCATTTATCAAATCGGTAAATTAAACGATTGGTTTTTGTAGTAATCCAAACTTTTGTGTGAGGTCAAATCAAAAGAACAAGGCACAAGCGAAACATAGCCATTTGCCAATGCGAATTCGTCTGTATCTGCGGCATCGGGTTCATGGTTAATAAACTCGCCTGTTAGCCAATAATAAGTACGTCCGTGAGGATCTTTGTTTTCAAGGAAATTTTCAGTCCAATAGGCATTTGCTTGGCGACAAGTTTTGATGCCTTTGATACTTTCCAAAGGTAGTTTTGGAATATTTACATTGAGAAGTTTGCTTTCTGACATTGGATTTTCCAAAGCAAAAGCAATCATTATACGGGCATAATGTTTCGCTGCGCTAAAATCCGCTTGATGTGAAAAATCACACAGCGAAAAACCAATCGCTTTGATGCCTGCCATTGCAGCTTCCATTGCAGCGGACATTGTTCCCGAATACACAATATTGATAGACGCATTCGAGCCGTGGTTGATTCCAGAAACACAAAGATCAATGGTTCTGTCTTTGCAAACGATACTTTTTGCCAATTTGACACAATCCACGGGCGTTCCGCTACATTCGTAGCTTTCGACCCCTTCAAAAATATCAGATTTGAACAAGCGAAGCGGTTCTGAAATGGTCAAAGCATTGCTTTTGGCAGATTGAGGAGAATTGGGTGCAACGACGATTACTTCACCAAATTCTTTGGCGACTTCTACCAAACTACGGATTCCCAAAGCACTAATGCCATCGTCATTGCTTACTAAAATCAAAGGTCTTTTTGACATAAAAGAATTATTTTTTTGCAAAGGTACTTGTTTTTTTCAAAAAAACGATTTACTTTTGCACCACAATTCAGAAATGTTATTTATGGATTGTTTAAGAATAGACAAATGATAGAATATATTTTTGTTCAATGTACTTTTACATTCTACATTTTTATTTTTACATTTTGGCTTTCTCAGGTCCTATAGCTCAGTTGGTTAGTAGCATCTGACTCATAATCAGAGGGTCACAAGTTCAAGTCTTGTTGGGACCACAAATAAAATCAAAAACACTTGATAATCAATGTATTATCAAGTGTTTTTTGTTTTTAATCGCTATGTTATGACTGTTTTTTAAGAATTTGTTTATCAATAGTTTATCAAAAAATAATTATTCGCATTAATCTTCATCCCAATAGCCATACATTTTTACCCATTCTTCAAAAAGCGGTACACGCATTTTAAAACTTCTATCTTCTTGTTGAACGATGTAACGATGATCTTCTAACATTCTGAAATGGCTATTTTTATCAAAAGGCTTTCCACAAGCAATAGCTCTTACTACTTTTTTCATGGCATTATTTTCGCAAAATTCATCCCAGAAAACAGAAAATGGCTGTTCCGCTTTTTGTAATAGTTTTTCTTTTAAAACATAATCAAGGTCACTGTGTGCTATTGGGTTTCGATATTTTGCATTTGCATAATCTACCAATTCTGAACAAATAAAGTGCAATAAATGCGGCTGCCCAACAGTCAAATCATAGATTAGCTCAGGTACGCCTTTCTCATATTTCAAATTAAATGCTGGTGTAGGAGTCGTAATCAACTGCAAAGAAGCGTTTCGAGAAAGATAATCTACTCGAAAATTAGAAACATGAACAAAATAATTGCCCCAATTCGGATTTTTCAAATCTGAGAAAAATGCTGAACCAATAAACATAAATATCACATCGTTCTGATGCTGCGAAAAAGAACGAATACGACCTAATAAGTCTTCGCTTTGCTCTACATTGCGCTGAAAAATCTTTGGCAATGCTGCATCGTATTCATCTAAGGCTAAGATAATTTTATAACCCAAACGATGCAACCCTGAAAGATACGCCTTAAAATTCTCCCAAGCCGCCAATGGGTCGCTGTCTTTTTCAAAAATTGGTACTTCCTCATTAAGTTTTAGTTGCTCATTGATGCGATGCCACAAGTCGTTTATCCATTCGCTGACAGTACGAGAAGAACCAAATCCTTGTAAATCTTGATAAACCACTTCGAAGCGAGAAGGGTCTAATATTTGAGGTAAAAAATTCAATAAAGTCGTTTTGCCAACCCTGCGCTGCCCTTGTATCAAAAACATAGGCATACTTTCAGAAGTCAAGATTTTTAGACTGATTTCATCTTTTAAGTCAGTCCTTTCTAAAAATAAATTTTGGTTATCTCTATTGGGAGAAAGTGCCGTACCTTTGCTGTATGGATTGTGCGTTATAGGTTCTGTAAGAGCCAATTCTTCTTTTACTATTTCAACTTGTTCTTTTATCAGTTTTTGCCAGTGTTCTATGGTTGAAAAAAAGTACTTACGTCCTTCAAAAATCTCTTTAAGATTTATTTGTTCAAATTTATTTATATCAATCTCGCATTTTTGATAAAAGTCTAATCTTGCTCCAAGGTTGTGCTGTAATTCGGCATTTTTTAAATTGTCAGCAATTTTAGATAGAGAATCCTCCCATTCAATAGAAGGTGTATATTTTTTATGCTTGTCAAGTCGAGATATTGTAAGGTCATATTTTTCAAATATTTCGCTTGATATTTTCGTCGTATTTTTCCAGATGCTTGATGCTACAGCATATTCTAATTCTATCGCCAATCTTTTTTGAAAAGGTCTATATTTATGTAAAAAATTAATAAATTTGATAGCTAAAAATGGGTCTTTTTTAGAAAGGTTTACAAGAGTTGAATTAGGAAAATCTATAAGAATTGTTTCACTATTGATATATATATTATTTTTTAAAGATAGTTTCCCAAATAATTCATAGTATAAATTATAAAAAGAATCAGTTACTCCCGTTACGATAAAAATAAAAAAAAAAGTAAAATATATTCCCCAATTACTAAACATACTGTGAAAAAAAAAAATAGATAAAAGTACATATATTGCTGAAGAAATCCCTAAGAATGTAAAAATTGAACGATTAAAATAAAAATCGACTTTTAATAAAAAATTTTTTGACAGTATACTTTGCAAATGAGCTAAACAAAATATAAAAAATGAACTGTCTTTTACAAAAAACATTATTGATATAAAAGCAATATCAATAATTGAGAAAAACTCTAATAAATGAATAAATACTACGAATATTACTGCTATTATTGCTAAGTATAGAATTAAGTATATATAAGACGAATGTACGTTGTATATTAATAACTCTTGAAAGCTTTTGATATTATTCCAATCATTCATGTACTTATCTGTATAGAATGAAGGATAATGTTTGGGATTAAATACCCAAAAGTCACTTAAATTAAAAGGATTTAATTTAAGTGACTCAACTACACAAAATAGTATAAAAGTTAAAACAACTGAAGGAATAATAAATTTTGTATAAACATACAATGATTGTTTATATCTATTTTCTATTGACAAGTTTTTATAGTATTCAACCAACAAGGTAGGCTCGTTAAAGAACCACTTAAAACACTCCCAATCACTCCTTGGTGCATCAGGCTTTGGAAAAACATCATATTCTTCTGTATTTTCTGACATATTGAGGAGTTTTATAGGTTAAAAAAAGATAAGATTTGTTTGTAGGATGCGATACAACCTATAATGCACCCCGAAAATTGGACAGTAAACCAGCTTAAAATAAAGTGGGTATTTTATCCGTTTATTATTAAGTTAAACAACTGTTAAATATGAAAAG